>NZ_AZNV01000046.1:0-41041 GCF_000510625.1 Rhizobium sp. IBUN | reverse complement strand
CGCTCGACAATCATTACCAGTCAGCTTCCGGTATCAGCCTGGCACGAGATCATCGGCAATCCAACCTATGCTGATGCCATCCTCGATCGACTCGTTCATAACGCCCATCGCATCGATCTATCCGGGGAGAGCTTGCGGCGAAATCAGCGCCGGAAATCTTGACTCCTAACGACGATCAACTGACAACAATCACAGCCAGCAGGACCCCAGCCTCAAGGGGGCGAGATCATCCCGGAATCCGGGGGCGCAATCATCTCGGAACAAAGGGGCGGCTTCATCGGAATCGGCATGGTCCTCTTCAAAATCAATCAGATCGACACGCTTTTTACTGATATCGACATGCCGGGCAGCATGGACGGCCTAGGTCTTGTGAAGGCCGTGCGTGCCCGATGGCCCGCAACCAGAATTATCGTGACCTCGGACGCCGTAAGGCTATCTCATCGCGACATGGAAAGCGGCGGAGATTTTATCTCCAAGCCAACCTCCAACACCGAGCTGTTGAAAATGATGGGTTAATCGCCACGATATTCCGTGGTTGGATTTTGAAATATACAGCGAGATGAGAACGGTTTGGTCTTTGGGGGTCGCGAATGCCCTTGACTTCGGTTTCGGTATTGTCGCCTCTTTCACAGAGGCGCGAGATTATCTGGAGGTTTAGACGACCGAACGAGTAGTCGACCTTGACTGCCATTGTCGGTATCTGGTCCGTTCCTTTATATGCCCTTCAAATCTTCTGCCTTCTCCGTACGTTTCGCACTGCGGGAACGCGAAACCTTGAACTATCCGTCTTTTGAAAGCTACAACGGTTCGAGGACGCGCGGTCGAGGTGGGATTGAGATGCGGAGAATGAAAATTAGCCAAACCCTCGCCAGCTTGGCAATTTGCATCAGCGCGGCGGGCAGCAGTGCATTGGCAGACGAGGGTCCCCCGCCCAAATGCCTACAGATTGCATCGGAGGCATTTGAGAATTTCGTGATATCCCCGCTCCATATTTCCCCCTCAGGCGACGGGGCGATTTACGCCGGCCAGTCTCAGACTGATACGCAGCCAGCAATTGCTGATGTGCCGGAAAAGGCACGAAGGTTGCTACTGGAAACGATCGAGTCCGGCAAAGGATGGGCGGCTTACGGCACCAGGACAAATACAGAGAACAAGTTGGAGACGCAGGTTCTTTACGTCTTCGAGGATGGCGATTCTTGTGCGACCTTTCCGAAGGTTCCCGAACGCATCAGCACAATTTACCTGCCGGCGGGAGTGTCTCGATCTCTCCTGTTGTTTTTCCGCCAACCGACAAACGGGGACGACGCGGAACTGCGTTCGCGACTTCAGGCATTCCTGACCAAGACAAACCAAGACCGCCCCGTCACTACCGCGCCACATGCGGTCAAAGGAGCAAGGCTACAAAAGATCGATTCCAGTCAATTCGTCAGCAAATGGAGCAACATCTTTCCGCCAGCAATGCTTGCCAGTCTGGCGCGGTGGCAGGATGCTTGCAACGCGCGTAGCGACGGCTCTAAAACGGATCTCTCCGACAGGTTTATCGACAGGATTGACGTCGACGGGGATGGTGACGAGGATTGGGTTGCGAACGGATACGGCCTTTACTGTATTGGCCCCGATGGGAGCCGCAGACAAATGGCCGGTGACGATAACGGCGCGACGGTCTGGGTATTGCTGTCGGATGGGGAAAAGCTTGGGCTGGCAGCCGAATTGCGCTTTGCCCACGGGGATACAATCCGGCAATACACTGGATATTCGGTCATCGTTTCGAAACTTGGCATCTTTCCGCTGCGTGGCGGTCCGATTGCCGAACCGGTCCAGGTCGTGCCCAAGGGCGGGCGCGTGGCATACAAGCTTTGAAACAGTTTTGTTCTGATCTGCACCGCCGCACACCGGATACCCTGCATTAAGCAATTGCCTCAGGTCATGCCTCCGCGCTGAAGGTCAGTCCGAGAGTTCTGCGCGAACAGAATGCTGCCGTAACCGCAGTAGGTGCACTATCTGCTGTTGATGACGATGTCGTTGCGGATCAGGTCTGACAATTCAGCTTCATCGGTTACCCCAAGTTCGATCCACTGGAGCAGGCTTTTTGCCTTTCGGCCCGCTTCAACACTTCCCCTTGGATAATCGTTCTCTTCGCACCAGCATTGCAGGATGCGATCAATCATGTCGGTCACTCTCGATATCAACACCGGTTTCGCCAGCTCAATCCGCCGCATCTTCCCCCCCTACCCGAATGAGGTCAAGCCTAGAAGGGCCGGCGGTAGGAAGGCAATGCGCGATATATGAGATTTCTCTTATGTGACGGTGGTTGAAGCCGGCCTGTTGTAAAACGGCCATAGTAGTCAAGTGTTTAGACCATTGGGACGATGCCGAACGCAAACCAATCCTGGCCCCTCCTGACACGCAGTACGCACTGTGCAGAGTTTGCACGCCTCGGCTAATCTGCCCTCACGGGGCAATCGCGAGTGCGGCCCGAAGTGAGAGGGGATTGAGTCACGAGTTCATACGCCGCCCGATCCTTGTCCTCGCTCGAGTGAATTGCGCCCCATTGCGGGCATTCCACCGATGCGCCGGGCCGGGTCCACGCCGCGGCGCCGGTCGATCCATTTCATTACCGGCGTTACCGATACCCCGTGAAGTACAATCGATACGAGAATGATCAGGAAGACAGTCGACCAGACGGTCTCGATAGCCTGGAACTGCATCTTTCCGGAGGCGTAGGCGAGATAGTAGATCGAACCAAGACCACGGATGCCGAAGACAGCGATGATCAACTTCTCAGCCGTGGGGTGTGGGCAGCCAAGCATGGAAATCCAGCCGCATAGAGGACGCACCACGGCCAGGACCAGACCCGCGACCACCACCACCCGCCAATCTACGAAGGAGATCAGCTTTCCCTCCGCCACCGCCGACCCGAAGCAAACGAGCAGCAACATCATTAAAAGCCGTTCTATCTGCTCTCCAAAATCGTGCAATTCCTCATGATAGTCGCTGCCGCGCTCGATTGAACGAAAGGTAAGTGCGGTTATGAAGACGGCCACAAATCCGTAGCCGTGAACGAGTTCCGTTGCAGCGTACGACACACAGGTAAAGCCGAGCGCAGCCAACCCGTCGCCGGTTTTGGCGAGCCGGCCAGCTTCAGGGGCCCTGAAAGTGAGGAAGCCGAGGAGGCGACCGACGGCCCAGCCAACGGCCACGCCGGCGGCAAGCCGCCATACGACGTCCACCACGAACCACCGAGCTGTCCAGCCCCAGTCACCGCCACTTGCCGCGATGGCGATCGCGGCCATGACAAACGGAAAACTCAGTCCATCATTCAGTCCGGCTTCGGAGGTCAGTGCGAAACGGATGTCATCATTTTCTCCGGTCTTCGGAGGACCAACCTGCACATCAGCCGCAAGTACCGGATCGGTCGGCGCAAGCGCCGCCCCCAAAAGGAGGGCGGATGCCAGGCCAAGGCCCAGAATGCTCCAGCCGAGGAACGCAATGGCGCCTATCGACAAGGGCATCGCCAGTCCGAGCAGACGCCATGTAGTCATCCACCGCCGCCATCCAAGCGGTCGGTCGATCTTCAATCCGGCGCCCATCAACGCGACGATCACGACCAATTCCGTGAAATGCTCGGTCCATACCGCGTTCTCCAGGGGGTTCATACGCGGAAGTGGAGAAATGGGGGACCATGCAAACAAAATTCCGATGCCAATGCAGCAGATGGGCAAGGACAGCGGAATGCGCCGGAGAACGAGTGGAAGCCACGCGGTCAAAAGCACGACGGCACCAAACAGAAGCAGCGTCACGGCGTAAGAGTTCACGTCCTATTTCTCCCGCGCCTGCTTCAACCGCGAGCCGGCGGCGATCTGCTGGCCTTGCCTCTTCGCAACAACGGCTTCCGAAAGAGTCCGTGCGGCATTGCGAACCTCCTCTTGGAACGCCTGGTCGTTTTCGTAGGCGACGTGACTTGTTGCATAGGGCTCCCAGTAGCCGATGTAGCGGTCGACCTCAGCAAGGGGGCCGGCTGGAACAAGCGCCATCGATTTCAACCAGTCGGAAACACTGCGGCGGACACCTTCTGCGCCCTCGGTGTCTCCGTGGACGATCACAGAGAAAATGCGCCCTTCGAGATGGCGAGGGTAGTGCCAACCCTTCATCTCGATCTCCTTGGCCTCCTTTGCATGTTTTCCATGGGTCGTCGTGGGATCCGGGTTGCCTCCGTCTGCGCAGACAAGTCGGTCGATCATCAGCTTGAGAGGGGATGAGGTCTGATACCAATTGACAGGCGTCACGATCCTGACCCCATGGGCCTCGACCCACAGTGGATAGATCTCGTTCATCCAGTCATGAACCTGTCCGAGCGAATAGTTCGGATAACAGGAGCACGGCCAATGACAAAATGCGGCAGACGTCGAGAAGCAAGCTTTGCAGGGATGGATCTGACGACCATACTCGGATGCAAGGCGACTAAGGTCCAAAACATTGATGCTCGCCATCGGGTTTTGCTCCAGCACCGACTGCGCCGTCTGGATCATGCGAAAACTCTTGGAGACTTCGCCAGGACAAGTATGCTCGCTACGGGATGAGCCGTTGATGAGGAGCAGTCGATCTGGCCCGTTCTGATCATCGTGCCGGCGCTTGGCTTCGTGAATGGCTTGGCGGGCATCAAGCCAATCGGCGGCGAGATCATAGTCCGATCCGCAAACTCGGCGCCGGCCTTGCGGGTTCTCGGACTCTTGCGTGAATTTTTGTAAGCGTCCCAAGCCGCAGCACTGATCTTTGTGAGTTCCGGTGTGAGAGGCTCGTAAGCCGGATCCTGGAACTGATTGAGGAAGCGACGCCTGAACTCGCCTTCATCAAGGCGTGGGCTTGGACTGCCTTTTCTTGCTTCAAGATCGGCCGAAGATATGTTTGACATTCGTGAACTCCTTGACCTCAAGCAACAACGTCACTTCAAACCCGGAGTTCCTGAGGTTTAATTTTGAAAAGCTTGTCATGCTTGTGTCTACGCTCGCCGTTGATTGCATGTTGGCAAGTCGCGCAGCCCGGTCCGCTCACTTAGGTGATCGCCCCTTTGGCGAACCATTAATCCGCTTGCGGCGTATCCGCGAATTCCCGCTTTCGTTAAGCGCCCTATGCTGGAAGCTCCGATGCCATGGCCTGGCGGCGCCGGGCGTCGCCAGGTTGTGACACATGTCGGTTCGGAGGATGACTCTGGCTTTCCGCACCCATTCCGATCAACGAACTGGAGACAGCTGCAATCGCGAGACACCAGCCGCAACGTTCAGCCCGGTTCCGCTCTGTGCGCTGACAGGCTGAAGCGCAAAGTTTTCGGCATTGCCCCCGACAAGAGCATTGGCACCAAGGCCAACACCGATTGCCGCGTTCGCGGACGCACCGACATACGTACCGGCGAGATCGCCTTCACCGACACGCGTCGGCTTTGTATTGACGACAACCCAACTCAAATAGGACTTGCCGCTTACGCCGATATCGAGACCAAGCTTGCCCATCGATCCGGCATAATGCTCAACCCAGCCGCCTTGCTGGCGAAATCGGCAGTTGATCGCCCGGTTCGATCCGATAACCATTCCCACCCCTCCGGCGACCTCGCACGACAGCGTGCCCAGTCTCTGGCGCGGTTCTTTCACGATGACTACTTTTTGCGCGGGCTGCGTCTTATGCATCGTTGCTGACCAGCCGCTCGTAGGAATTGTAAAAGCCACGGCTGCGATGGCTAGGATAAGGTTTTTCATCTCGGGTTCCTCTCAATTGTTAATCCTCATGGTGTTGGACCTAACCGATCCCGAGGGCATAGGTTCCGTCCTCGTCTCTGCGAAGCGTTGCGATCCGGATGGAACGCGGACGAGCGCGCGCGTCCATCGAGTTCTTCAACTTAGGACGAAGCTGGGGGAACGGGGCAGGGCTGGCCGGCCGTCGCAGACCCGTGCGACCAGCGCTTGTCAGCTATGATTTGCATTGCCGAAGCGGGGCCCCCACCTTTCTAGCGATCAGATGACTTCACCGTGAAAAACCGCCGCGAACTTAAAGCTGTTCGTGCGAGGAGGCTGTCATGAATGCGATTTCCAAGAGACTGGACGAGATGACCCTCGTTGAAAGAACCAACTTGCTGGAGACGGTCGCCGACGCTTTGGAAGCGAGCGCAGACGAAGCTGAAACCTTGGGCGATGCCCGATTCGTGACCAATTCCACATGCCTGGCCTCAACAATCCGCGGGATGTGCGGCGATCTTGCTCTACGGGATTTCCAAGCTGCCGAACTTCTATTGGAGCAGGGCATGCTGCTCGTGTACCAGTTTTCCAACAGGAAGGGCGCCCGCCCATACCTTAACTGACCCTCCGAGAATCTGCATTTGAGCAAGACGGACAGTGAGCTGCTAGGTCCAAGGAAGGTTGACGGTATCGGTTCAGGGTGCGTGAGGCCAGGTTTTCGTCGCTTCTCGAAACAGGGGAGATACCCCCATCATCAGGGCTTGCGGCCCAAGCGCTCTGTCTCTTCCCGTGCCGGCTGCTCCCATCCGAATACACTACGGCCGCCCCGTTCGTGCGACCGCAAGAATTCGCCGGCGACGATCTCCTTCAGATCTGGGCCCGTAACATAGCGTTCCAGTTGCCGCGACTGATCGTCGAGTCGCCGCAAAGCCTGTAATTCCTCTTCTCGACCAAGTTTCGCCCGGCCGACGGCCGACCTCATTACCTTGATTGTTTCGTCATAAACTTTGATCGGCACAGGGAAAGGATGGCGGTCCTTTCCGCCATGGGCGAGCGAGAAGCGGGCGGGGTCCGAGAAACGACATGGCGCGCCGTGAACAACCTCGGCCACCATTGCTAGGGCATTCACTGTCCGTGCACCGATTCCCGGAATTAGAAGTAGATTTTCAAAATCCTTTGGGCCGCGGTCGGCCGCTGCAGCCAGTGCCCCATGCAGGCGTTTCATGTCGACGTCCTTCTCACGCACGTCGTGATGGGATGGCATGATCAGGTGGGGCAGCAGTGGCTGGGCGGCATTTTTCATTTCCCGCGCCGGTTCAAGCGCGATGACCTCCCGCAGGATTTTGTCTGGCCCCAACGCGCCCAGCAAATCAAGCTGACCTCTTCTCGAGCTTTCCGCTCGATGGTCAGCGAGATTGACAATATTCCCCTGTCCGCGTCCTTCGATCGCTGAATGCGGAGAATCCACAAAGCTTCTGAGACCCTCCGAATGCCAGTGATACCGTCGTGCCTGCCTTTCGCCGCCGTTCATGCCTTGCTGGACCACGACCCACTTACCGTCATCAGTGACAATGAAGCCGTGCAGGTAAAGATCGAAACCATCCTGGACCGCGGCGCTATCAACTTTGGCGACCAGCCTGCTGGTGCGCGCAAGAGCGGCGCCATCAATTCCCACGCGATTGCCGATGGCCATCAGCTCGTCAGGCGTCTGCCTAGAATGCCTGCCGCGGCCGCCGCAGACATGAATGCCGAGTTCGCCGGCCATCGGATTAAGGCCCCGCTTCAACGCTCCGATGACACTTGTCGTGATGCCGGACGAATGCCAATCCATGCCCATGACTGCACCGAAAGACTGGAACCAGAACGGGTGTGCCATGCGGCTGAGCAATTCGTCGCGACCGTAGTGAATGACGATTGCCTCGGTGATGACCGCACCGAGCCGTGTCATGCGCTCACCCAGCCATCGTGGGACGCGGCCACCATGAAGAGGAAGATCGGCGCTGCCGGCTCGTTGGACCATGCAAAGCTTATAAAGCGGTTTGACACACCGAGACAACAATTAAGTTCTTGAAGCGCCGCCCTGCCTTTGACCCAAACCACAGGATGGCAATGATCAGGCCGAGCGCCCCAACCATTGGTGATGCCAGAACGATAAAGAGCATGTCCCACCTATGCTCGGTGGCAGTCTGACGTATTGAATGTAGCGCATTTGTCCATCTGCAGGATTCCTATCCACACGCCCGCAGCGGCTGCTCCGGCTCCGAGGGAAGGGAGCATTGCGACTACACTGGCGAGAATTGCCGCTCGATAAAGTAGCCACCGCTTGGAGAGCTTGTCGTAGCTGGGTGCGAGAACCAATGCCCACAGGGAGCCCACAAGATACAACCCCCACATCGCTACTAGGATTTTAGCTTGCGTCTCTGACATCGCGCCCCCCAAATGGTTTCTGGCATAGTTTCACAATTAGATTTCCGTGTCACCGCGACTGCCTTAGCGGAGATGAGGTCATTTCAAGTAATCGCCTTTCAGTTGAAATCAGCTGATGGATATGATCTGCTTTCCACGTGGCTGATACAGGTCATCGGGGATGATTTGCTTAGGAAAATTGGACCCCTGCCTGCTGCCTGCGCTCTGCAATTGTGCGCAATGACATACCTTATGACGCCATGAGCGCTTTAACAGTGCTTTTTGAGCCTTCGGCGCGGTAGCTGCACGTAGCGATGCGATTGACCCTGGCTCAAGTTTTTTTCGGATCGCTGAAGGGTGGAGGAGGAAGCAATTGTCTCGGGCCTGGCGTGATTTGACCCCCGGCGAGCGTTCCCTGATGGACTTATTACTCACAAAGCAGTTTCCTGGCGTAGAAGTGTTACGCGGTCAGCTGGAAACAGCGAGAGTATCTCGGATCGACGCCGAAGGAAGCCTCCAATTCAGGGTGCGCGGTCTACTTGCCGAGGTGCAGGAGCGCGTCCCCACGGAGGGATACTACTTCGACGCGGATGTGGACTATCGCCCTGCAGTGAATGTCCTTCTACATGTGGTGGACGGCAAGCTACACGAACTGGAAGTCCATAAAGATGACGGCTCGCCGATTCAGGTGTCGCTCGACACGTTGGACATAAGCCGCTTCCATATCCTGTAAGCGTTAAACCGATCAGAGCGATAGGTCCTGACAGCAGCCTTATATAGTCGGCATTAACGCAACTAGCTTGTGGGATCTAGCGCGCCGCGAGATGAAACGGCTGCCTTGACAAGAGCTTGGATCGCGGCATCATCGTGATCCGCCATTACCTGCGGCCTCCACCGGGTTTGGTTCTTCGCCACGGCAGGTGCTTCCACCGGATTTACAACTGCACCGCGTTCAATCACCGCGCTCGTCAGCTTGCGAGCATAACCGCTTTCGCCCAAACGACCGGCACGATTGCGCTCGGGGTTCCGAGAACGTTGAATCGCTCGCAGTCAACGCAGACCGCAATGTCAAAACATTCCCCAGAAGCCGCCGCCGCCGAGCCTCGCCTTCGTCACTACGTACCAGATTTAAAGCGGCGGCGATCCACGGCCCCGTTTGGCTATCGTTCGCGTTCTAAGCGGAATATCCAGTCGGTCCAAGGCGAGACTCCCAGGGGAGAGATTAAAGTGTCGCCGTCGGCGTCGACGCCGTCAAGTCAGATGAGGCCTTCACTGATCGACACGGCGGCTCCTGGGTGGTCCGTTCACAGGTAATGGCCATCTAAAACTAAGGCGTCCTGTAGGCATCCAGCTCGGCATGTAAGGTCGCGGGGCTTGCCTCGGCAGCGGCCACGTCGTCAGCAATCAAACGGAAAAGCGGTGTCTGGTCGCTCGGGGTGCGGGTCTCCAGATGCTGTGCGATGTATTTAATCGCGCCAATCGTTTCGGTGAACCGGTTGTGCAGGACGGGTTCATGGTGAGCGAGCCGGTTGCGTGACTGATAGACGATCTCAAGATTGTCGGCCACATCTGAGCGTTTGACGCGCTTATTCGGGAACGTCTTCTTCAATGTCGGCCGCCAAAGCGAATGCTCGTAGTCCGGCCCGCATAGACGCTTCCAGATGTAGAATGTCAGCTCCGCGATGATCTTTCCGTCGGTGACTTGAATATGCGCTCTACGCTTCTTTGATCGTAGATTGTGCGGGAGGTTCGCAGGTCTGCCCTTTGGAAACGCCAAAGCATCGAGCGCGTGCTTGTCGGCCTGTGAGAGCTTCGAGTATTCAGCGCGACGGGCGCTATCGAGGGCCGCCGTGATCTTTTTCTGCTCACTCTCCCTCCATTCGAAGGGTGGGGGAGGGCTCAAGAGCCAGCCCGCCTGGCCGAAGTGCTGTCCAAGATTGTCGCAGATCGAGTTTCTCAATGCGATCTCGATAGCGGCGATGATGTTCATCAGATCAGCGCCAAGGCGGAGAGTTTTCTGGTGAAACTCTATTGCGGCTTTCGAATTGCCGGTGAGCTGGTGGAGCTTGCCAAGGCGCTCCGGGGATAGAAGTTTGCTGATCTCAGCGAGATCGGTATCCTCAATCGGCAAGTTGACGCTCCCAGCATTTCTACATATAATCAGCCCCGAAAAGTCGAGAAACGATTGGCAGTTTGCCTTCGGGCATTACGAATCCTCGACTTCCCAGACACGGAAAAAGGCGCTCTTGGGCGTCTTTTTTCGTTTCAGGTATACATCTATGGTTCCAACGCTGAGAAAAACAAGTCCCGGTAGTGACGAACCGGGATCACAGAGCTGGGCAAAGAGTGAAAGGGAAGCCAAGGCGAGCGATACTTCTCCATTTTCAGCCGATTGTGTGTATCCAGCCTTGGATCCGCTTTCGCATCTCTATTACAATTCTACGCCGTATTCTCGGCCCTCTATGGCCATTATTCGACACCGTGATCGACCGCCGTAATGGGCAATACAAAGTGTCGATAAGAGACGGAGATATCACCGCGGAGCGTGTATTTTCTTCCGAAGAACCGCTGAACAGTTTAGGCAAGATGCCTTCAACAGCCTGAAGACGAAGTACGCCAGAAAGGGGCTGCGAACCTGCTCTAGGTTCGGTGAGCCTCAAACAAGTAGCGTCCTTCCAACAGGACCGCAGGCGAGATCCACTCGCTATTCGATCCCAAGCCTGGCAGCCTCATTCGATGCCAAAACCTACCAACAGCGGCAGGTGATCCGAGGCTCGACGTGCAAGCAGATCGGATACAATTGACGACGACCTTACCCGGATTTCCTGCGATACCAAGACATGGTCGATACGCAACAGGGGATAGCGCGACGGGAATGTCGGTCTAGGCTTTGTGCCTGTCAATAATTGCGCGTCGCGAAGGTGCGTTAACAGCCGTTTGTAGGCGGAAGTCGAGGGCGTGGCATTCAGATCTCCGCAGACGATTGACGGCGAGGAACGAAACTCAGCATGTCCAATCCACTCGTCGCCGAGCAATGCCGCGACCTGCCGGATACGGTCGCGGTTGCGAAGCCCGAGATGCGTATTGAGTACGTTGAGCGGTTCCCCGTGAACATCGACCTGCACCCAGATTGCGCCGCGCGTTTCGCCGATCGAGGGAAGGGCTGCAGCCCTTATCAGACGCGTGGGCAGTGCTGTCAGAATGGCGTCGCCATAGCGTTCTTCCTCGACATGCAGTGCCGGGTGAAAGTGGGCGTTCATCTTTAGCAGCGTTGCAATAGTCGCCGCCTGGTCGACACCGCCGGTTCTTTTTCGGCCGACGTCCAGCTCCTGGAGCGCAATGATGTCTGCTTGAGATTGCGCAATGACATCCGCAATCCGGTTCAGGTCAATCCTGCGGTCCGTCCCGATACAGCTGTGAACGTTGTAGGTGAGAATCTTGATCTCGCGTTGGTCGCGTGGGGGGCAGGAGGGTGGTGGTGTAGCCATTCAGCGGGAACCCGTCTCGCCCAATTTCGTTCCCAAAGACAAAGACATCAAACGGACGGATCCTTCATGTCGGCAAGGCGCATCCTTTTCAATATTTTCCTCGTTTTCGGCCTGCTGCTTGCGGCTTACCTGCTCTACAAGGTCTTTAGCCGGTATAGCTTTGACGAGATCCTGGAATCGATTAACCAGATTCCCCGCTGGCGTCTGGTTTCAGGCGTCGCATTTTGTGCTCTTTCCTATCTTTGCCTAACGGGCTTCGATTGGATGGCCTTGCGATATGTTGGCCGGCCGCTGGCCTATCCGAAAGCAGCGATTGCCTCCTTCACCGCACTTGCGATCGGCCATAATCTTGGAGTGGCCGCCCTAAGCAGCGGCGCCGTTCGATATCGCTACTACACACGATGGGGGCTGAACGCCGAGGAGGTCGCCAAAGTCGTCTTGTTTTGCGGGGTAACGGTCATGCTCGGGCTGTCTGCACTCGGAGGCATAGTCTGTCTCGTAAATCCAACAGATGTCAGCAAACTGTTGGGTGTGAGCAGCAGCAATCCCTTCTGGATCGGTCTCGGCGTACTGTCATTGCCGGTAGCCTACGTCGTTCTTTCCGCCATAGTGCGCTCGCCATTGCGGCTCTGGAAATGGCGTTTCACAATGCCGAACATCAGACTTGCAATTGGACAGATCGCGATTGGCACGCTTAACTTCACCTTCGTTGCCGCCTGTCTGCATCAGGTCCTGGCAAGCGAGGCGCCGGTGAGCTTCGTCCAAAGCGCAACGGCGTTCGTCCTCGCCAACGTGGCCATTCTTGTCGCTCACGTGCCGGGCGGCCTCGGTGTGCTGGAGGCCACAGTCACGACCGTGCTTCCAGGCGCTGCGTCGATCGGGGGGCTCGTGGCATTCCGCGTGATTTATTTCCTGGTGCCGTTGCTGTTGGGATTGCCCGTCTTCGCGATCAGCGAGTTGATAACCCGCAACGCGAAAAAGAAGCGGCTAGACAAGGGTCGCGAGAAACCGTCCGAGCCTCAAGCGCAACTTCTGTAGTGGCCAATAAGGTCGCCGGGGATCGACAAATGCGGACCCCGGCAAGAGGCCCGTCTCGCTGCAATCAGGATCAACCTCGTACTCTCTCAAGCCACGCTCCCGGGTGTTCAGCGCAGCAATAGCTCCAAGCATTGATCGCGACTTCTCTACCTCACGGACCTCGGCAGCGGTCGCGCTCAGGTGCTCGGCGATGAGGCGGTGGCGAAGTGACGTAATGGCCTCCTGGTGGGCAGCGCAATCGGCTTCGAGTGCGAGATCGCACTCCGTATCCAGGCCTTCTGAACGATTGTTGAGGTTGGAGGATCCCACGCGTACGAAGCGATCGTCGATGATAATGAGCTTCGAATGAACAGTGATTTCCTTCTCGCCGCCATTGTCGTCAGACGTGACGGCATACATCACCTTCAGTCGATCGAACCGATCGGCGCGCTTCAGACGTCGTATCAGGCGGTCGCGGTTGCTGCCCATGGCGAACTTCTCTATCCAACCGTGCGAGGTCTTTGTGACGATGACCGCGATCTCAGGCCCGTTCGGCTCCTTCAATCGCCTTGCAAGCGCCCGGCCGACGCCGGCGGACGCAAGATATTGAGTTTCGACATAGATATATCTCTTGGCTGCGCCAATGGCATCGCGCGTGAGCCGACGTGCCTCATAGCGTCCACGCTTGCCAATGAGGCCAGGTTCGGTCAGGGCGATGGCCGCGGGAGCTTGAACCATGTCGGCCACCAAAGCTGGTCGGATGATCGTCGCATCGATCTCGGAAGACACATTCTCGCTGGTTGCCCTCTTCCAACGTCGTCTGGCCACATCACGGATCATTCCCGCTACCTCACCCGAAACCAGGCATTGAACATCGTGAACAGGCGGGTAGGGAGTACCGTCAGGCGAGAGTCTTAGAGGATTTGCACTCCGGTGGTCGGATTCGTCCCACCGTCTGGCTGTCAGGTCGATGCCACCCATGAAGGCGACACTTCCGTCAATTGAAACGAGCTTCTGGTGGTGGCAAGCACGCAGTGGATGTTTAAAATCGAAAGTCAATGAGATCTGCGGATGTCTGGATATTGGGCTCTGTCCAAACAGCCGCAGTGACTTGCCCGAATAGATTGGCCCCATCCCCCAAACCAGAATTCTGACCCTTAGTTGCGGAAGGTTATCCACCAGCGACAAGAGACGTTCGCCAAGTGTTTCAGTACCGGAATGGGGTCGCAGGCGAATATCCGGGTTAAAATCCCAACCAATGATCCAGATCTCGCGCTGCGCTCGCCCAAGCGCGTCGTCGAGAGCAGAAAAATATGCGTCGCCGTCGATCAGAAATGTAGCCTCATCAGCAACCCCAGCGCGCCAGGCGTTGCGTCCGCGGCGGACGATACTTCGTACAGGCTTTTGACCTGCCAAACGGCTTAGAGAAGGGAAGACAGCCCGGAAGCGATCCGGAGTGGGGGCATTGTCTGCCGATCGATACTCGTGCATTTGGCGCTGTTTTTCCTGTAACTTCGTGGCGATTTCGATGTCTCGCGAAACGCGCGCGGCGAGCGGCCTGTTCCAGATCCGTCCAAAAAAAATCGTTGCCAGCTCAATACGATCGCAGCGGGTCCGCCAGCCCATGTCCCAAACGTGCACCGTCCAACGCCGCGAAGGCGACGGCACGCCGGTCCCAATTTGTCGATAACTAGCAACGGTTGCTCGCTCGATGATAGAGACGAAACGGCGCCATCTCGCCGAGATTCACGACGTCCATTCCTCACCTGCGGGCCGGCAACAGTGGATTACTGTCAGTTGTCGCCTGACCGTTTTGACAGCGACGCCACGCTCATGCCGAAATTGCCTGTTGTTGGTATTTCGTGGACCAAAGGGCGCAATATGGAATTTATCAATCGTTTCGTTGACCAGCCGATGCTTCAGGGGGCGTCGCGGGCACTCCAGATCTGGCATGAGAAAAGCCGGCGCTCCCCGGACGAGCTCGGTCCTGCTTGGGAGCTCATCGTGATTTCGTGCCTGATTGCCGCGAGTTGCTGGTTCCTCTCAGGAACCGGATGGTTGATTGCGGCAAGTACCTTGATGCTTCTTTCATTGCGCCCCGCATGGACACTTCTGGCAGGACCGAAGCGCGGTGAGTACGATGCACGCGCCTATCGCGCAAGGGCGGCCCTTGCAATCAGGAAGCGAGAAACCGAGTGGTCTGTGCGGATGCTTGTGCTCCTGATTTCTGTCTGCCTGCCAATGATTGCTCGCGCAGGCGATCAATCTGGAGAATTGTTCGTCCTCGGAGCAGGTGTCTGGTTCGTTTTGACTGTTCCAGTAAATGCATATCTGGCCGCCGCTGAGCCGCCGAAGCCCAATGATGGGGACTTCGCGTTCACCAGGAACCGCGCGCTGGCAGCTGTCTGAGCCACTACTGCCCGGCCTCGGAACCAATTGCCTCTCGCTCCGTTTTCCTCTCGTCAAAATGACGGAGGTTGAAATGCTTTACTACGCTCTTGTATTTTTGGTGGTCGCATTGATTGCCGGTGTACTTGGTTTCGGCGGTATCGCTGGAGCTTCCGCATCGATCGCTCAGATTCTGTTCTTCATCTTTCTGGTGCTTTTTGTCGTCTCAATCGCAATGCGTGTGATGAAGCGATGAGGAATTCGTTGGAATGAGCCTCGCTCGGTGGCGGAAATCCGCCGCCGTGTCTCGTCGTGTGAGACAGGGAGGACAAGTCTCCGGCTTCGCGATGACGCGCGGGAAATTTGGAGAGAGTAGGATGAATGCCGACACTACTGGACGCCCGGTCGAGTTCGACACCGACGATGAATTACAGGAGCACTTGGCTTTGCTGGAGGCCGATGCTTTCGCGGAGGATCGAGTGGTACCTGATGCGCTTTCGCGGCGAACGCTTGAGGACGTTCACGCGGATTTTTTAGCAGTAAAGGATGAAGTTGAGCATCTTCGTGCGAGGCTTTCGGTTGTTACACAGCAAGCTGAGACTGTAATCCGTTCACGTGCCGAATGGGCGGATGCGAGCGCCCATGCGCAACTCGGTGATTACCCATGGCTGAAACTGGCGGGAGCAATGGCCGGTACCTATGTCCTGGCAAGCCTTGTTCGCACGATACCGCTCGGTTCAGCATTCACCGCTGCCCTGCCGCTTGTGGCAGCAGCCATTCAGCGCAGGACCGAAGGATAAGGGCCTCCGACAGCAGACGGAAGTTCAGGTCTGAGTCGATATGATTGTGTTCACCGAAACGTTTCCGCCTAGTACACCACGTTTCAGGTCCGAACGTCCCCGCTCGAGTTCGATAACCGTATAGAGCTTGTCGTCTCGAAAGGCGCTTGCGTTCGACGTGGTGACATCCTCAGCGGGAGCGGCGTCAACCTCCATGAAATCAAGTTCCCGGCTCGCTGCCACAATACGCGCATCGCCAGCGGTTCGGGCGGCAACGATGACAATACCGTGGTTAGTGGCATTGTCCCACCGCGGATCATCTGGTGCGGCGATCGGTTCAAGCCGATAGACATTCAAGGGCTCGTCCGGTGAGTACGTCTCGACTGCCGCAGCATCACGGATCTGTGCCTTACTCTCCGTCGAGCGACCAAAGGTCGTTCGACTGGTTGCGTTATTGAATTCGTCCTGGCCCGTTTTGACGACGTTCGACATAGCTCGTTCTCCGTAACTGCGCCTTTTGCTAACCTTGATCGTTGTCTTGCTTCACTTCAGAAATGTCGTAGTTGATGTTCCAGTCCTTGATCTTTTTGCCACCAGGGACCTTGTTCACAGTGGCATCCTCCGATCCGGTAACCACTGTGGGCTTGGCACTTTCAACTCCGTCGCTTTCGCGCTTTGCTTGCGATGGAGCGAAGGCACCCTTCGCGTCTCTCGCGGTTCTCGATTTCATGATTTCCTCCATTCTCAGTCTTGAACCGACGGGACCCGACTTGGTTCCCTGGATATTGCTGGCAATGGAAGGGTGCCAATCGCGGCTAAAAAGATTTCGGTTTGGAAATCTGCAACCGACGGCTTTGATCCATCACAAGTGTGAGGACGGCGACTACAGATCAGAGGGGTTTAGCCCGGTACTTCAAGCTCGATCATGAGATGCCGACGCGCTCGATTGACACGGCTCTTGATAGTGCCGATCGGGCAATGGAAGTGATCAGCCGCCTCCTCGTAGCTGCGCCCATCAATGAAAATGAACTCAAAAGTGCTGCGGTACTTGGGCGGCAGGCTTGCACATGCCACCTCAAGCTCATGACCGCGAACCCTCCACTCCTGTTCGGGCGCGACGGCTCGCCTTAGCGACAAACCGTCCGCTATCCCAACGGTCTCTCGTTTCGCAATCCGATACCGTGTGCAAAAACTGTTGCGCATAATCGTGAAGAGCCACGATTTCAGTCGCGTCCCCTCCTTGAAATGATCAAGGTTCGACAGAGCCTTAACAAGTGTTTCCTGTACAAGGTCATCTGCGTCGTTGGGATGCCGATAGAAAGTACGGGCAAACGCTCGTAGTGCCGGAATGAGCGCGGCAACTTCCTCACTCATCGAGCCGGGAGAAATGGGTGCGGTCATTATCTCTTCCCCGCAACGGATACTCGAAGGAAAACCTCAAATTAGTGTTTGGTTCCAGGAAAACCGAATTGGTGCGATACCGCACGCTCGGGGCCGACGCCGGTCATATCGGAGGGCCACTGTTACCGTCCGTTACCGTACGCGACTTCATGATTGACCTCTAATATATCGAAGTTACGATGGCTCCCGACCAAGCAACGGGAGAATGAATTTGACCTTCATGCGATGGCTTCGGGATGCGGATATGGCGATGCTCTCACGCTCAGTTCAGACCTGGTACAAGCATTTTGACGCCAAACCGGATGAAAGAGCTTCCGAGGTACTTTGCGGAGCGGCCATAGATCTCTTTCACCAGGGCCATAACACCCAGGATGAACTGGCTACCCTTCTGATTTCTCGATATCCAGGCCCTGAGGCGGTCCTGATCAACGCCCCTACTTCGGCGTCCGTACACTGAGAACCTCTGTCGCAAAATTCTTGCCCTGGGTTTAAGAAGCACCGCACCTTCTCTCAGTATTCACGATGCTATGCCGACATTGATCGCGCGGGTAAGGGCGCATGCCCTTATGATGTCAGTATCTGTTTGGCATCGAAGGGGAACAACGCCTCGTCCCAAACATTCCTTCTCGCCAAAGCAGGAGGACGTCATGCAGCTTCTCGAAACCCATGTCGGCTCTGTTGTCGATGGAAAGCTCACGGTCGAATTTGTCGGCGAGGGAGGCGAACTTGTTTCCGTCAGGATGGCAACCGATGACCGCAGTCTCGGGGGAGACAGCGCCGTGCGACGCGCCAAGGAGGTGCTCGTACAGCTTACGGCCTTCGGAACCGACGCCACCACTTTCGAACCTGTCGCTGCCGCGTCCCGAGCGTCGCCGAGTGATCTCGCGGAGCGCGACGAGGGACAATAGATGGCTAAACCCGTTGCACTTGTCACAGGAGCGGGATCGGGGATCGGGCTGGCGACGGCAGAGAAACTGGCGCAGGCCGGCTACGATCTTTTCCTTTTCGATCTGGATCCGAGTGCGCTCGATGCACTCAAGAAGCGCCTTGAAAAAACCGGGACGACGGCATTAGCAATGGCAGGCGACGTCGCCTCGGAACAGGATATGGAGCGCGCGGCAAGTGAAATAATGGAAGGTTTCGGACGCCTCGATGCGGTCATCGCAAATGCTGGTATCAATGGCGTATGGGCACCGATCGATGACCTCACGCCCGAGGAATGGGATACAACCGTAAATGTCAACCTGCGTGGGACCTACTTGACCCTGAACGAGATGGTTCCGTTATTGAAGCAGTCAGGCGGAGGAGCGATCGTGATCGTTTCTTCCATCAACGGGGTGCGCACATTCACGACACCCGGTGCAACCGCTTATAGCGCGACCAAAGCCGCCCAAGTCGCCATGGCGAAGCAGCTTGCCCTCGAGCTCGCCCGGCATGCAATTCGCATCAATGTCGTATGTCCTGGCGCGATCGAGACCAACATCGCAGATTCGACCGAGGTTCGACATAGGGAGGAGTCCGAGGTACCGGTGATCTGGCCAGAAGGTACCGTTCCGATCTCGGGAGGGGAGCCGGGGCGGGCTGGCGATGTGGCCGATTCCATCCTTTTTTTGGTAAGTACAGCATCTCGGCACATCACTGGAAGTCCGCTCTTTGTCGACGGCGGACAGGGGTTGCTGCGATGAAAGACCGGGAATTTTCCTGGGGGCCAGCTTCCAACCCCGACGGATCAACAATCTTCACGCTTTGGGCGCCAACGCAGGCGCGCGTCTCTGTCGCGACAGATAGTCGGCAGGTTCCAATGGACCGTGCTGATGACGGCTGGTTTTCCATTACGGAAACCTTGACGGACGATGCGGACTATTGGTTCGTCCTTGCGGACGGCACACGTGTGCCGGACCCGGCCTCACGGAGGCAGCCCGCCGGGGTGCTCGGACCATCTCGCCTCTGGGGATCCGACTTCAATTGGAAAGTACCATGGAAGGGCCGTCCCTGGGAGGAGGCCATAATCTACGAGATTCATGTTGGCACATTTACAGCCGAAGGAACGTTCGCGGCTGCAGAAAAGCACCTGCATCGGCTTGCGGAATTAGGTGTTTCGGCAGTCCAGATCATGCCACTCGCGCAACTTCCAGGCACAAGAGGGTGGGGCTACGACGGCGTCTATCCCTATGCTCCTCACAATTCCTATGGTTCGCCAAACGACGTCAAAAGCTTTGTGGACGAAGCCCATCGATATGGCCTCATGGTCTTTCTTGATGTCGTCTACAACCACTTCGGACCAGAGGGGAATTTTCTGCCACTTTATGCAGCAGAGTTCTTTCGTAAAGACGATCCAACCCCATGGGGCCCGAAGATTGCTTTCGAAAGGGAGCCTGTAAGGCGCTTTTTCATCGACAACGTGATCTATTGGCTTGATCAATTCCGGTTCGACGGATTGAGGTTCGATGCCGTAGACCAAATCGAGGATCAGAGCGACCCTCATATACTGAAAGAGATTTCTGAAAGGGTTCGCGAGCGTTTTCTGGATCGCCACGTGCACTTGATCACGGAAAACCCTGCCAATGCCACCAATCTTATCGCCCGAGATGGCGGTCCCTTCTTTGTTGCCGACTGGAACGACGACTTCCATCATGCCATGCACGTGGCGGTCACGGGCGAGGCGAGTGGCCATTATGCGCCATTCGGCGACAAGCCGTGGCAGAAGATGAAGCAGACGCTCGAAAAGGGATATCTGTGCGACGGCAATAGTTTCCAGTCCCGCGATCGAGCCCACTCGGCTTCGTTGCCTCCTACCGCCTTCGTGCATTTTCTTCAAAACCACGATCAGGTGGGAAACCGTGCGCTTGGCAATCGTCTTCACACCATGATTGATCAACGCAGTCACAGGGTTTTGACAGAGATCCTTATGCTGTCACCGCAAATCCCGCTTCTTTTCATGGGCGACGACCATCTGACTCTGCGCAAGTTTCTCTTCTTCGCCGACTATAAAGGTGAGCTGGCGAGAGCGATCGCCGCCGGCAGGTCGATAGAAGCAGAAAATTTTGGTGGTCTGCCCGAAGGTTGTGACGCGAAGGATCTGCCTGATCCGAACGATCTCTCGACCTTTCTGGACTCGAAACTCGATTGGGACGCTGACGACGAGGGGTCAGCGTGGACATCTTTTCTCAAACGACTGATCAAGGTTCGTCGCAACCACGTTATTCCCTTGCTACCGGATGCAGCCGGTTACGCGGGCTCGGTCGTTTCTGGGGTTGAACAGGCGGTGTTCCTCGACTGGAAGCTAGGTGCGCGAACCCTGCAGTTGAGAGCCAATGCCTCAGGGCGGGCAATGTCGATGGAAGGCGATTTTGGCCACAGGGTGTATCCGCCTGTCAGCGAGGCTGCAGAGGAGGTTTTGCAGCCATGGACAACGCACCTGTACGTCTTTTAAGGCAAATCGCCTTGTTCAGAGCGCCGTTCAGTGAAGAAGCAAGCGGAAAAGCCAGCGAGTAACGCTCCGTAACGACTTCCACCAGGTAGGCGCGGCAAAGATTGCCGCGCCTGCGTCAAACGCCTATTTGGCCGGGACTGACGGCTTGCCGAGTTTCACAGAGGGCTCACGGGCCCAAACACGAAGCGTGCCAAGCTTTGAGACGAAGGACGGCAGGCTGTCTTTTCCAGATAGTAAAACAATGCCCTCGTCTTCCATTCCAGCAATGCCCGCTTTTTCGAGCAAGGGTACGGCGGACTGGTCGTATCCGATGAACTTGCAGTGCTGGAAGGCATCGGCCACAAAGTCGCGCGCCGTCGCCTCCTTGATGAGGTCTTCGATCGCTGCGGAGGAAGTAAGCAATACCACGGCGTCAAACAGCACCGACGGGCCTCCATCGATCATGTGATGTGCCTGGATCCATTTCCCGTCCGAAGCGGTAACCCCGCCCACCTTGGGAGCAACAAACTCGACGACCGCTTTTTCCTTTCCGACAGTATCGGTCAATCCCTTCAGCAGATTGGCGTCTACGCCATCCGTCACGAGGATGCCAAGCTTTCGGCCCTCGAACCGCTTCGGGCCCTTCTCCACGATACTAAGGGAAGGTGAAGGCGCAAGATCCTGACGTGTCGGCATTGCCGCATCCGCGGCTTTAGGCATGGTCTGGAAGCCAAGCTTATCGGCGACGGTCTTGGCAAGGCTCTCGTCGATATTAAGCAGATGAGCAACCATGCGCTCCCGGATGACCGGTGTCTCCACCTTGCTCAGTTCAAATGTCAAAGCAGCCGCTATGTGGCGCTGCTCGGGCTGGGTCTGGCTGATGTAGAACTGTCGGGCTTGACTATAATGATCGGCAAAGCTTTCCGGACGAAGCCGCACCTTTCCGCCCTCCTCGGACGAGGCAAAGTGCCGGTAACCCAGCACGGGGGACTCTCGTGGCCCTTCACCGAAAGAGTTGGGTTGATAGTTGATGCGGCCGACCGGATTGCGCATCGCCATGTGGCCGTCCTGTTGGAAATGCTGGAACGGACACTTGGGTGCGTTGATGGGTAGATGCGTGAAGTTTGGACCGCCGAGGCGCTTGAGCTGCGTGTCAAGATAAGAAAAATTCCTCCCTTGCAACAGCGGATCGTTGCTGAAGTCGATTCCGGGCGGGACATTTTGGGTCATGAATGCAACTTGCTCAGTTTCGGCAAAGAAGTTGTCAGGCATCCGGTCCAATACCAGCCGTCCGATCGGCTTTACCGGCACGATCTCTTCGGGAATGATCTTCGTCGGGTCGAGGACGTCGAAATCGAAGCTGTCGGCGAAATCCTGATCGAATAGCTGCACACATAGTTCCCATTCCGGAAAATTGCCCGACTTTATGGACTGCCAAAGGTCGCGGCGGTGAAAATCCGGGTCGGCACCGTTGATCTTGACCGCTTCGTTCCAGACCACAGATTGAAGGCCAAGCTTCGGCTTCCAGTGGAATTTCACGAATGTCGATTCGTCTTTCGCATTCACGAGCCTGAACGTGTGAACTCCGAACCCTTCCATAAAGCGAAATGAGCGTGGAATGGCGCGATCCGACATTACCCACATGATCATGTGCATGCTCTCAGGGGTAAGGCTGATGAAGTCCCAAAAAGTATCATGGGCCGACTGCGCCTGCGGAAAGGCTCGGTCCGGTTCCGGTTTGACTGCGTGGATAATGTCCGGGAATCTGATGGCGTCCTGGATGAAGAAAACAGGAATGTTGTTTCCAACGAGGTCCCAATTTCCTTCCTGTGTGTACATTTTCACAGCAAAGCCGCGGACGTCACGGGCAAGATCGAAGGAACCTTTGCTGCCTGCAACCGTGGAGAAGCGAACGAATGCCGGTGTCCTTTCCCCGGCGCGCTGAAAAATATCGGCTCTCGTATAGGCTGCCAAAGATTCGTAGGTCTCAAAGAAACCATGTGCACCGTAACCGCGAGCATGGACAACCCGCTCCGGAATGCGTTCGTGGTCGAAATGGAAAATCTTCTCTCGGAAGTGAAAGTCATCAACGATGAGGGGCCCGCGGGCGCCTACCCTCAGTGAATTCTGGTCGTCAGCAACCGGCGCGCCTTGTGACGTGGTCAGGACTTCGGCGCCGTCTTCGGCAAATTGATGGAGCTCGCCACCATCTCCTCGATGAGGCTTTTGGTCGTGAATCGAGACAAGATTGATTTGGGCCTTCGGGGTTTTCTTCGCCATCGGTTGCTTTCCCTAAACTGGAGATGCGATTAGTTCCCGTCGCTCAGATCCCTTCGGTGCAACGGAACCGATCTCTCAACTTCATGTGAACGTTGAAGTTCCCGAAAACCTGTGAATTCCTCACTCCGGTGGAATTTGATTTCGCCTGGCTGCCCCGGGCTCACTTCATTTGGCTGACAGCGAGAAGGCAGCAACTTCTGCTTATCCTGGCTCCACGCTCGGGCGGTGGTTCAATTGGAGATCCGATAAGGGCAGTGACCTTGGACCTTGGTCTGAGGGCCGTCAGACTGAAGTCCCGAGCCGGGAACCGTTGCTGCGCTTGGTGGTTCGTTCAGGGAGCGGACAATACCGCTTCCAATGGAGGAAAATGAATGCGTACCAAATTGATAGGAACTGCCACTGCGGTCGCTCTCGCATCCACTTTTGCCTACGCGCAATCATCGACGGTGACGGGAGCTGCAGGCGGAGCAGCAACTGGGGCAATTGTCGGTGGGCCGGTCGGTGCAGCCGTTGGAGGCATCGTCGGTGGCGTGGCAGGCAGCCTTATCGATCCGCCGCCCCAGAAAGTCGTTACCTATGTGCAGCAAGTTCCGGCTCCGACGACCAAAGTCGTCGTCAAGGAAAAGGTGGTTGTTGGCCAACCGCTCCCCGAGACCGTCGTTGTAACGCCGATTCCTGATGATCCAAAGTATGCCTATGCGATCGTCAATCAGCAGCGGGTAATCGTCGAGCCATCCTCGCGGAAGGTGATCCAGGTCATCCAGTAATCGTAAGAAGATGCTGGACGCATGCCGGCGGGGGGCAGTTCCCCGCCGGCTCCTGTCGTCATCCGCGGCTTAGGGGAATCGTGTGACAAACCTCATAACAGACATCAAGCTGGCCCAATTTGAGCTTCCTGATTTAGATAGGGTCGACAAACGCAATCTTGTCGGCCGTATCGTTGATGAGCTGCGGTTCTACCGGTCAAGAAAACTCGGCGAGTTGGCGTTAGACCGATATTTACGCCTCGATGGGCTGATTAAATGTGTTTCACTGATGATAGCTGACATAGCAGAGATGGATGACGGCGAATTTCAAATCGTCCTGAACGAGTTCGCTAAGCTGGTGGCTCTCCTCGAGAGCCTTGCATCCGGTGGCAAAGACGCAGCAACGCTCCATTGATAGCGGGTAATGTGTCGTGGACTCGAAAACGTTCAGCCAGGACCGTATGGCCGCGAGCGTGGCGAAAGCGAGCTAGTTGGCAAGACGCTGGTGGTAGCGCGTCGCTTGGACCGACAATGCTTGATCCGGTTGAAACCGCTCAACTCGGTTTTTTGTCGGCAAGGGTGTGGTGTGGGCTAAAACAAATCGGATGGCGCCAGGCTCCGACGGGGCAACGATCGTATGGATCTTGCTGGTCAACCGCGCAGCGATTGTGGCAGGTTGTGTTCGGGCCGCCGTACGGCTCTGGTAAGTCTCGTCACGACGCTCCGGACCTCAAGGCCCAGAATATCCCGCTCAGCACCCGCCTTTACCCGGGAGATGCCTCGCGGCTTTTAGGGCGAGACCGACTCTCAGGCTACCTCGGCGCGGCAAGGATAGCGCATGCGGACGCTCCCCTTTCGCAGCTTGTTCCACGCCTGGGGCCTCGTTCAATTTCTGGTTCGCCTCCGCGATCAGACTTCGCGCGCGGTCGCTTGATCGTTGCAAAAGAGTCGATTTCCACCGGCCAGCGACGTGCTAAGCTTGTTTAATGACAGCGGCCAACCAATACAGTTTTCGCAAAGCGACGTTGGATGATCTCCCGTTGCTTAGAGCATGGCAATCGAACCCGCATGTCCGCGAATGGTGGGACGCAGATGAGCCCTACGATGCGACAGACTTGGCTGATCCTCGGGTAGCCCGTTGGATTGTTTCAATAGCTGATCGCCCCTTTGCGTTTATGCAGGACTATACCGTCCACGGCTGGCAAGATCACCATTTTGCCAAGCTTCCCAAGGGATCGCGGGGCATCGATCAATACATAGGAAACCCCGAAATGATCGGTGTTGGGCTCGGATCAGCGTTCATTGGGGCGAGAATGAGGACTCTCTTCGATGCGGGCGTACCCGTTGTCGCGACCGATCCTCACCCGGCCAATGAACGGGCGATTGCCGTTTACAAGAAACTGGGTTTCGAACCGTTCGGACCACCTCAAGAGACGCAGTGGGGCTTGATTTTGCCGATGCTTGCGAGGCAGTAAGCGGCACGCCATCATTTTGCAGCTTCGTCCGCATCCGAGACATGGCCGGAAGCGCAGTACCGATACACTCGGTGGCTGACGCCAAGGTACACGCTTATAAGCACGCAGCCTAACCTCCTTTATGATTTTCGATCCGGGAATCGCGAAGCTACTGCTGCGTATTGGAGTTTTCGCAGCGGTCGCATTCGTTCGACGGACATGTCTCACCAACACTTCGGCGTTCTCTGTCTGGATCGCCGGATCTTTCCAAGGGTTATGCGGCACTCGACAGTCGATCGCGGGTCAGCTTTCAAGCTCAGAGCGCGCGTGCTGATTGCCGGAAATCCTCCTGCTAAACGGAACACTCGGTCGCCTGCTTCGTTTTGATTCCAGTCCGAACCTAGGAGGAATACATGGATTGGAACCGCGTTGAAGGGAACTGGAAGCAGGTCAGAGGTAAGGTCAAGGAACAGTGGGGAAAACTCACTGATGACGATCTTGACCAAATCGATGGGCAACGCGACCAGTTGGAAGGAAAAATTCAGGAACGCTATGGGCTAGCGCGGGACCGGGCTCGTCAGGATATCGACGACTGGTACGGTAGCCAGACCTGGTAGACGAACTGGAGGGCCCGGAGCGATCCGGGCTCCTTTTTTGCGCTTCAGACTCATTGGAAGATGCGATCCTGGATTTGCGTTCCCGCTGCCACGATACGACCATGAGCCAACTGTCTGTGCGCCCTTAAACACCTGACGACATAGGCTGCTGGCGCTCCGCGCTGAGCGTAATTGTGTTGACCTTCATAAAAGTTCAAGTGGATAGACGATCCCGGCGTAGTGGGTTGGTTCGCCTTGCCGGTTCCGGAAGCACCTGCCCATCGCCATCACCCATCGTATTTCGTCGAAAGCATCAAGAACGCGATATTCTGCATGATAGGGCAGCCCGCTTCTGACAGCTTGCGAAATTAAAACTGCAACACGCTCGCGATCGTCGGTATGGATTCGCTCGAGATACGATGCGATCGGCAATCCACAGATCGTCTCGGCCGGATCGAGGCCAAACAGAGATGCTATGGCGGTATCGCCGTAGACGGTATCTCCATCAAGAGACCAGGTAAAAATTCCCGGCTCAGCCGCGTTCTCTTCGAGATTGCTTGCGATCCTCATCGCACCTCCGCTTCAAGGTTGGGTCCAAACCGCCAGCAATGCCGGAAGTTCCAGAGCCTCACAATCAGTTCTTGTGTTGGGAAGCAGCGAAACGGTCGGTCAGCTTGAGAGCGAAATCTCGCTTTGGTAGCGAATGGCCAACTATGATGATGACGCGACATTGTCCCGTGGTGCCGCACGTGAGTCGCCACAAGGCAAGGGGAGGCAATCCGGCGTGTCAGATGAACCTTCTCTTGTTCCCATGCAGCATTTCAGTTCGCAACAAGGCGACGGCGACACGCAATCGGAGATCACGCGACGCCGCTCACGTTTGAATTTTTCATCACAAATCAAACGCGCCAGCGCGGATTTCTATTGACGTTGTAAAGCAGTTCGCTTGCAGACGCAAAATGACCAAAGAGCTGGCGCATCCGCCGTTCGTCGGCTTCACCTATCTGGTGCTGGCGGCAATAATCGCTTACTGACCAAATCCTCAAGGATTTCCTGGTATTGAGATCACCCTCTTTGACGTGCGTCGACATTACTCTCCTCCGTTTGGAGGGGTGTTTTAGTTTATGCTAAAATAAATGTCATTTAACTTTGACATATTCCTGATTTGCCTGTTTCAGGAAGTGACGTCTAATTTTCTCCGGTCGAGCGTCAGCTCACTTATTTCCGCTTTATTGCGTCTTCTCCGATCGCCAATGGGACAAGAGAGGATCGCGCGTTCCCGTAACCGGATCAAGGGTAGGCAAAGATAGCTTTCTGATCACGTCCATTTCCATGCCGGTGGCCGCCGATGTCTTGATATCGGCGCTCTGGCCTGGCGGGTAAGCACCGACAACCAGAAACGATGGGCTCGCGGCGACAAGGCAATGCCCCGTACCGGCAGGTAAAATCAGGCAATCTCCAGCCGTGACCGCAAAATCGATACCGTGAGGGCCCCCGATCATGATGGAGGCGTGGCCGTCAGCAACACCTAAAACTTCGTGGGCGTGGACGTGATAGTGCTGATAGCCAAAAATCCCGTCACGCCAGAGCCCCGACCAACCGTGTTCTTGAAAAAGACTCTCAAAACGTTTGGCCGATGCCTCTTCGCTGATGACGGCCGATTTATAGAACAGCACTGGCAAAGCCTGATTGTTCGGGATCCAATCGCTTGGTGAAAGAAAACTGGCTGTTACCTCCATCGATGTTTCCTTTCTCCAATTCCGGCGATCTTGGCCGACGACGCACACGAGATGTCGCCACCAAAATGCAGCTATTGCCGTATCGTTCCATCTGTGTTCAACGCTTGGCACTCAACAACCTGCGGAGTCCGACTGATGTGAACTGTGGCTGCGTCGCCGCGACGGACTCGCCAACTCTCGATCAGCTTGGAAAAAAATCATCCGGAACATGAAGCTTCGCAAGTTCGACCTTCGCGAGGCCATCGCGATTGCGCTACGGAACCTTGCAACCGTCGGTGAGTTCACCTCGCAAACGGAGATTCATCGTGACAAGATTCTACTTCCGGACCGGCCCGACAGACACTCCCTGGCAAGACGAAGATGGCTATGAGTTCCCCGACTTACCAGCGGCGCTCGATGAAGCAAAGCGTCTCGTTGCAGAGATGGCGATCGACGGGATTCCCACTGCCACAGGGGAGCCGCTTGAGGTTGAGATCTACAATCCGGACCGAGTTAAGATCGTGACAGTCTCGTTGCATCTATGCATTGAATACGCTGGTGGAGATTCTGAGAGATAGGGGATCAGTGTCTAGTCGCTCTATCTTTCGATAGAGCTCCGACCTGGTTGGGTCAATGATCGGCTAAGCACCGCTTGACACTCAGAGAGCGCTACGCGTCCGGACGTCACGGAGTTCCTCGATTTGGCACAGAAGCCTTGGCCGCGTCGGATTGGAAAGGTCAAGTTCGTCCCAGGCAATGCGATACATTGCGGCACGCCGTCGCAAGCCAAACAGGTCCAGAAACGAAATTCCGACAGCCGAGGTCGAAAGCCGTTCAAATGCAGCAAATATACCAACCCGAAACTCGGTGATGACGAGATCCTCGCCATCCATTTCGGCGCCGATCTCCTCTATATGGCCGATGGATTCTCCTTGCTTCGAAAACACGCGTCGCCCCACCAGAAGTTCAAGGCTCATGATTGCCATCGTCAAGCTCCAGGAATTCGCGTGATGAAATGGTCTCGCAGCCAGGTCTGCCAATCGAGGATCGAAGTCTCGCGGACATCGAAGTGGCACTGAATGTTGAGGCCGACGTCGCGTACTTCGTGCCATGGTATCCTATGCGGTTGGCCAAGGAGAGATGCCAGCCACTGGCCGGGCCGCAAGCCGACTCTCCTTGCAAGTACGATGGCTCCAATCTCAATCGCGACAATCCTCGGAGGCTTCCCTGGCCGCAGTTCGGCCAGGATCCCATCGACCTTCCCCATCTTGACCCCATTGCGATCAATCAGCTGCTCGTCCAAAATATCCCGCACGATGTCCATCACGAACCTCCGAAAATCTGCAAGGGAAGGGCGACCACGGCAAGCACGAAGGCCAAAGCGATGATGATTATCACCGCGGCATTCGAAAACTTGCCGTTCTTATGCTGTCCGACGTAGCGCTCGTCATTCAACAGAAAGAGGAATGGGACGACTGTCAGCGGAAGACTTGCAGCAGTGAGCGCCATTGCCAAAATCGTGATCTGAAGCGGATCGGCGCCGAGAGCCATCGGAAGTGCCGCGAGGGGCAGCGATAGGGTATAAACAGTGCTAAAGGCCGGATCTTCGCGGGGCTTTTTATTTTCGCCCCAGTTCCAGCCAAAACCCTGCGCCACGAGATAGGCCTGTTGCAACCCGATTTCGAGTGTGGCCCCAAAGCATGCTATGCCGAGCGAGGCAATGAATAGTAGAAACCCCCAAAAACCAAAGATAGGCAACATCAGAAGCGGCAATTGATGATAGTCGTCGACCTGGCTTATCCCCCGGGCGGAAAGCACGATCCCGGCGACGATCAACACCGCGATGGAAATCATGCCACCAAAGCTCATCCCCAGCCCGGCAATGGCCCGATTGGTTCCAAGAAAACTCTCGTCCCATTGGTCTTCGACTGCTCCCGAAGAGTAGAACATAAAGAGATAAGGCGATATCGATGCTCCAAAAATGCTGACGGCGATGAACCAGTAGTTTCCCGCGTCATGCCGAGGCAATGAGGGCAGTGCGCCAGAAGCAATTTGCCACCAATCTGGCTTCGCCATGAATGCAGCAACAACGAAACACAGGGTGACGAGGCCAAGGAGAGCAACTCCCTTCTCAATCAAGCCAAACGTGCCTTTCCAAAGAAACAGCCAGGCCGCGAGCGAGACGGGTAATGCCCACCATCGATAGCTGATGTCCGTTGCGAGTTCGAGCGCAATTGCGACACCGCCAATCTCAGCCGCTATCACCATGAAATTGAGCAGGATGTTTGCAACTAACGATATTAGGAAAGCGTTGAAGCCAAATCGCTCTCGAATTCCGTCAGCGATCGTGTGTCGGCTTACGGCGGCGAACCGTCCCGCCATCTCGACAAGAAAAACGATGCAGATTGTGGCCAGAAGGACTGACCATACAAGTTGATATTTGAATCGGGCGCCGGCCTGCGCCGCAGTTGCAATTGAACCAATCTGTAAACCGAAAGATCGACGCCGGCGGCGCGCAGGTTCTGCCACTCATGAACCACTTCTGGCCGGTTCGAAGCCCTCAGTTGGGTCTCCGCTCGGGCCATTGTAGCAGAAACATGTTCGATCATTTTCTCCAGCCGAGTTTCGTTCCCGTCCTGTGAAATGGCGGGCTCAATCTTTTCTTTCGTGGCAGAAAGATTTTCGGCGCCCGAGCGCAGCGTGCGCAATGTGTAGCCTGAGGGAGCAGACCCTTGAAGCCAGGCATCGAGAACCATCACGGAGGTTTGTGCCGTCGATGATGCTTCTTCTGAAACTTCCCTGTCGTTGTCTGATGATGAGCATCCAGTGCAGGCAGCAACAATTATCGCTAGACAGAAGTGGGCAGGCCGGACCTGAGCAAAATTCAATCGAGATGTGCGCATTCCTCCAACAAAACCTCCCACGCAGTGATCAAGGTTGTCGACCAGAGTCACGTTGCGTATTCGTTTACGTCTCGTCGATCAAAGGGAGAGGCAGAACGCAGTTCGCTTTCGCGTAGCAAAGCAATCACGAAAGGATCACCACCTGGCGTCGGTTCATGAGTACTTGTCGTCTGCTCCTCCTGGGGTACTATTTTCCGCTGCGAGCGGTTGCGCCATATAACTCCTCAATGATCTCGAGACCTTTCTCATACTTCGACTGATCCAAGCCGGCGTTACGAGCTTGCTTTAGATTGTCTTTAAGGTCGGCCACCTTTACCGGGCGAGCAAGTTCGTCATCGGCTGACCGAGCGACAAACTCGGAATCACTTTCATCCTCTCGTCGGGTCAAAGCTTGCACAGCCGCTAAAACGGAAGGATTGAATCCTTCGTTGCTCAGGCGCTCAAATGTCCAGCCGGGCCCCTTTTCCACCACGTCGTGCAGATAGGCGACGATACGCTGGTCGTCTTCCTTGACCGCGGCCGCTACCCGCTTGCAATGCGAAAAGTATGGGTTTCCTTCCTTATCGGTTTGGCCTGCATGAGCCGAGAACGCGATTTTCATCGCTCGTAAAAGATCCAACCCGCCATCGCCTTCACTCATAAAGTCCGAACGCTCTGCTGCCATGGTTCTTACCTCCACGGAATCAACGCCGGGCAAGGCTTTGAGTTCCTGCGGGTGCCGCCCTGTGAAGCTCTGGCTTAAGGAAAACTTCTGTCGACTCCCCGGATTCGATTCCTGCCGGCACGAACGATCGATCGAGGGTCGATTGATTTCAGTCTCAACGTGTCCATGGAACAAGCAGAGTTTCTGTTTGTTCTTCTGTTCTCAACCAGAGGAAACATCAATGAAAAAACTCATGATCCTTTCTATCGGCATGGTGATGACGGCGTCGGTCGCGCTTGCCCAAAGCGAAACGCCGAAGACGTCCCAGACAACACCCGCGGTCAAAACCGAGCAAAATCCGGGAGCTCCGGTGGCAGGCAAGAACAGTTTCACCGAAGGCCAGGCAAAGGCCAGGATCGAGGAAGCTGGCTACACCGGCGTCACCGGCCTCAAGCTTGACGATCAGGGGGTGTGGCGGGCCAGCGCCACCAAGGACGGCAAACAAGCGAATGTCGCCCTGGACTTTCAGGGCAACGTCACCATGGCCAAGTAACCACGAATAACAAGGAAGCAGTCGTATGAGAACGATTACTGGATTATATGATAACTACGGTGACGCGCGCGCGGCCGTTAAAGCGTTGGAAGACGCGGGCATCCCGTCCGATGACATCAGCATTGCCACCAACGAGGCGAATGGTGTCGATGTCGAAGCCCAGGGCAATCGCGCCGCAGAAGGCGCGGGGACAGGTGCCGGTCTTGGCGCACTGGCCGGCGGTGCCGGCGGTCTCCTCACCGGTCTTGGCATGCTTGCAATTCCGGGGGTAGGCCCGGTAGTTGCTGCCGGTTGGCTGGTTGCGACCGCGGCCGGAGTTGCGGCCGGCGCCGTTGCCGGCGGTGCGGTCGGCGGTATCGTCGGTGCCATGGTCAAGGAAGGCGTTCCTGAGGAAGACGCCCAACTTTACGCGGAAGGCGTCCGCCGGGGAGGATCGGTCGTCGCAGCGAGGGTGGAGGACGGACGTGTCGCCGAGGCCCAGGCTATCCTTGACCGGTGGCGTCCCGTAGATATCGGAGCACGCCGCGCGAGTTATGTTGAGCAGGGCTGGACCCGTTTCGACGAAACCGCCGATCCCTATACTGCGGAGCAGATCGCCGCTGAACGGCAACGATATCGTTCCAGCCTTTAGGCGAACTCAAGCTGTAAGCGGCCGCCCCATGCGGCCGCTTCAGTTTTTTCAGAAAGCTTGATGATGAGATCGGCATACAGGAGGCGCCGTACGACTAACCCCAGTGTCAGTCTCCCGCTGTTGGACAGCCGGTCGTTGAAAACAGCGCCCCAGATATCCTGCCAGGTGTTGGACGGTCCGCGCAGGTGCCAAACGCGAAGCGTGGGACGGCGCGGGGCAATTGGCCAGGTTCAACGCAAAACTCTTCGGTCAATTTCGATATGCCAAGGGGATCGTTGACGGACAGCAGAGAAAGCGTCTGGTCAAAGTTTATATGCTGAGAGTTCGCCATCTTCGGAAATGGTTACTTAAGATGACGCAGCCGTCTTGACCTCATCTGGCTGAAGCCCGGCGGAAGCCGTAAAACGCGCCAATGAGCCGGGATTGAAAAGGCTGTTACAATCGCAAGCTGGACAATCTCCAAATCACTTAGCAAGCTCGTACGAAAGGCCCGGCTCAAAGATCAAGCAAGGCATAAGGTTTTCCCGTCGGCTTTTCCACATGGGCCGCAACATTGTAAACCGGCGCCCCACCCGGTGTCTTCCCGTGATATGTGCCTCGGTGAGCGTGACCGTGGACAACCGCGTTACGGGAAAGCGGTCGATGGTTTCCGCAAGCCGGGAGGATCCAAGGAAGGGATAGATCTCCCGCGGCTCACCCTCCACAGTGTCAACGATGGGCGCGTAATGCAGAACCACCAACGCTCGTTGCGACCTTACGCGACGCAGAGCGTTTTCCAGTCTCATGGATTCCTCCACGCTTTCCGCCACCATCGCCTTAATCGCCGAGCATATGGCGACCAAAGCCGCCGGCAAATCATCGGCCGTGCAAGGTTACGCATGGACAATCAGCGACCTATCGGTCTGTCCGATGAATGAAATTGGGGCGTTAGCGGTTCGGTCATTGGGTTGCCGGTGCGGCCGTCACGCGCCAGATCGTGTTGCCAACGTCGTCGGCAATTAGTAGGCCGCCCGCCTTGTCGACCGCAAGCCCGACGGGGCGACCATGGGTCTCGTCCTTGTTCTGCAGAAATCCGGTGACCACGTCCTGCGGATTGCCGCTCGGGCGGCCGTCCTTAAAGAGAATGAAAACGACTTTGTAGCCGTTGAACTCATGGCGGTTCCAGCTCCCATGCTCGCCGACAAAGGCACCGCCCTGGTATGCCGCCGGCAGTTCTCTTGCATTATAGAAGACGAGGCCGAGTGGGGCGACATGCGAGCTGAGCGAATAGTCAGGCACGATTGCCCGCGCGACGAGGTCGGGCCGCTGCGGCATGACGCGGGGATCGACATTTTGGCCGAAATAGCTGTAAGGCCATCCGTAAAAACCGCCGTCCTTGACCGAGGTCATGTAGTCCGGAACGAGGTTCGGACCGAGTTCGTCGCGTTCGTTGACGACCGTCCAAAGCGCATGTGTCTTTGGTTCGAAGCTCAAGCCGTTTGGATTGCGAAGCCCATCGGCAAAGATGCGGTGCCTTCCAGTCTGCCGGTCCACCTCCCAGATCGCTGCGCGGTTCTTCTCCGCCTCGATACCGTTCTCGGTGATGTTACTGTTGGAGCCGACGCCGACATAGAGCAGCCGACCGTCGTCGCTGGCGACGAGGCTCTTTGTCCAGTGATGATCGATCGGTCCGCCCGGCAGCTCGCTCAGCACGGTGCCTGGATTGGTGATCCTGGTTTGCCCCGGCTGGTAGGGATAGCGCACGATCGCGTCGGTATCGGCGACATAAAGGTCATTGTCGACGAGCGCCACTCCGAAGGGTGAGTTGAGATGTTCGAGGAAGGTCTCCTTGACCTCGGCCACGCCGTCTCCATCGGCATCGAGGTCCTTGGGACGCTTGACCGAGGCTTCGGGTGGCGCGACGGACTGGACAGCCAGGATATCGCCATTCGGCATGGTGTAGATGGATCGCGGATGCTTCAGGCCGGTGGCAAAGGCCTTAATCTGTAGCTCCTTCGGCACGATCGGAGTCGTGCCGTCCTTCCAGCCGACAATGGAGGCGACATGCATGGGCGGAATGAGAAATTGCGATTGTCCGGGTAGCTTGGGATTAGCGCCGATCTCGCTGCCGGGATCTGGTTCGTTATCGCTACAGGCAGTCAGGGTGAAGCCGCATAGCAGCGCAAGGCCGATGGCGACGTGGTTGCCGATGAGACGAAGGCTGTTCATGATACATAAACCTTGGAGCGCTGGCGCTGAAGGAGGCGACCCATAACTGCGTTGATCACCATGAGGATCACGGCAACGGCAGATAAAGTCAGGCCGATCGGGACGACTGAAGTCCAGGCATCGCGGCTATGGATGAAGGCATTGAACAGCGCGACGACGAAAACGGCGAGATTGCCGAGAATGTAAAGCCACCCGACCCCGTCAAGGTGCAGGCGTCCGGTGGTAAGATCAATGAGGACGGCGATGGCGGCGATGAAGCCGAGGACTAGTCCAGCGGTCAGCAGCCAAGCAGAAAAATTGGCCCACACCATCTCGGCGGTTTGCCAATAGGCGATATCGGTTGCAAGTGCTCCCGTAAGGCAGGCAGCAGAGAAATGAAGGGGAAGAGAGCGCAGGGGCTGGCTTGGAAGCACTAGTGATGAGGAAGGCGTCGAATAGGTCATGTCATCGATCCGATTGAATGTGGATCTCCACCCAACTCCGCCGCGCTCGCGAATGTTCCTGATGCGCAGTTGCAATAAGGGATTTCCAGCAGACACCTGGCTCGGCCCTTTAGGGTGGCGCTCCTGCCTGATTCTGGAACGTCGTTTCGAGCAGGGCCAGATGCTAAAAATGCCGAATAGCATCAGCAGTGACTGCCGCTGCGAGGTTCGACAGAGGAGAGGCATGGCGCATGACGGCTGCGAACTTTATGTGTCATTGCACGCGACGGCGATTGGAGCGTTCCGGTCCTTGACGCAAGGACTTTTGCTTACCTCCCTTGATCGGGGAACATTTGCTTTTCAGTCTAGTTAGTCCTTGTCTACACAATGAGGAAAAACAAAATGCCCGCAAAATCCAAAGCGCAACAGAAGGCGGCCGGCGCCGCCCTTTCGGCAAAGCGCGGTCAAACCCCGAAAAGCAGGCTCAAGGGCCCGTCTCGGGAAATGGCCGAATCGATGAGCGAACGACAACTGGAAGAGTTTGCTTCGACGAAGCGGAAGGGAAAGCCCGACCGCGTCTCTCACTAGCGAAAAGCCATCCTGCAGCTTTCCAATTCATGGAAGTGGCCGGTCACATGCTGAAATCACTCTTCAAGGAGATCATAGGCGCGTCACTTGCGACCGACGATCCGTGCCCCAGTCTTTTGGAGTTTCGCAACCTGTCATGGGTCCTCGTGCTATTCGAAGGTGCGGCCGATGATCGCCCCGAGATGCAGGAGCAACTCCTGGTCAACCAGCAAGGCGCACTCGAAAAGCAAGCGGTCACTATCCTTCGCGTTGCTGGCGGAGGGGTTTTTGCCAGTCTCGACATCGGCGCGGACATCGGGGCGGATGATGTGCGCGATGATCTTGAAGGGCCTTCCCCCGACGAATTCGAAGCTATTCTCGTCGATCCGAATGGCATCACAAGGCTTCGCTCGAACCAACCGGTGAGCGTGCCGTACCTCGTCGGCTTAGTCGACAGGCTTCCCAAAGAAATCCAACAGTGCACGGACAACAAAGGGAAGGCTTGATTCCAAGGCTTTTTGACCAAGTCCTGCATTTTCAGGGTTCCCGCCGCCAAAACAGGGCTAGAAATTGCTTGGCTGTCGCGCTGAAGACGCTTGCAAGTTCAATATCATCCTCTCGCGTGTCGGGCCCTCGACTCATGCCGCTATGCGAAGGCACTTCGTCTTGTTGAGAGCGACTTGACGCAGAAGAGTGCAGCGACAATAACCGGAATACAGACTAGGTATGAGGTTCGAATACCTGCGTTTTCAGCGACAAAGCCGAGCAATGGTGGTGCGAGGAAAAACACGATGAAGGACATCTGACCTAGGGCTGCAACATTCATATGCGCAGGCCGGTCGGTCCGCTGAGCGGCCGCCGAAACGGCAAGCGGATAGACGGCGCTGCAGCCGCTACCCATTAATGCAAAGCCAACCAGGGCGACTTGGGGATGGGGAGCAAGCCAAACCGCCGTGAGCCCAGCCGTTGAGATCAGCAGCAAAGTAACCGCGACCGCCCGGGAGCCATATTGATCGACAAAGCGATCCGCAAATAGTCGTGTAAGCGCCATGAACAGTGTGAACGATGTCAATCCGAGGCCACCCACAAATGGCTCAACCCGGAAAACATCGCGCATATAAATCGCTGACCAATCTATGCCTGCACCCTCCACCAGAAAAGCAGCAATGCCAATGATGCAGAGCGGAAGGAGACCGAGCGTCGGCAGTGCGACATGGCCTGCGTTCGCATGCTCGCTTGAGTTCCGCGCCGGTGCGCTACGCATTCCACTTATCGCGATAGTGCCCACGAACACTACGGCAACAAATGTTAGTGCCAGGTGGAGTTGCATCGAGACGTCGGCCTGCCGCACCGGCGATGAAATGAGCGCGGTGACAAAAAATCCGAGACTCCAAAAACCATGGGCACGGTTCATAACTCCGCGACCGAGCTGCGCTTCGATACGATCAATTTCGACGTTGAGATTTATTTCAAGGGCTCCTGCGAGCAATCCTTCGAAAAACAAAACCCCAAAAACGACTTCGGCGCTAGTCATCCATGGGACAGAGGCAATCAGCGCGGACGTCCCAAGCACGGTTATGAACGCTGTAGTACGGGCCCCCAATCGAGTAACCAGGGGCGAAAAGAATGTTAGGGATATCAGTGCACCGATGGCAGCTCCGATAAGCGTAAGCCCCAGTTCCGACTTGTTGACCTGGAGAGCATCCTGGAGATCGGGAAGGCGGGAGAGCAAGGCACCGGTTGATGCCGAAAAGAGGAAGAAGCAGGTATAAATTCGCACCTGCGGTTCAATACGCATTTCATGGCTCCCGGTCTTTAGGTTTCGGCGGATACTCGCAAACGCCTCAATGACTTCCTTCCCAACCGTGATCCAAACGGGCCATCGCATCCGGCGAATCCGGGCCCTAAAGCGCAAAGATTAACAGTCAGAGGAGCGGCCACTCCAGCGGTCTTGGTCGGGTCGGCCTAGCTGCAGCGACGATACCCGTTATACGCGAATTGCTTTTCTCTGACAAGACGTGTGGGGATACGTTGATGTCTGTTCTCCGGCCGCGAAGTTGCGATCCATGAAAGAAAACACTATGAGTGTCGACCATTCATTTAGTTATCGCGCGCCTTCGACAGGAGAACCTACAGCTCCTGAGTCTGTTTCCACGCTTTGGCGAATATTGAGTAAACAACACCAGGGTCGGTGACTGCGCGCTGGGCTCGTGCCCAGGCGATGGTGATGCACCTCTAGCAGCTGGCGTCCACCAGGAATACCAGCAATATTGTGCATTGCAGCACGGATTGAATGGCGCTAAGTTTCTTCGTCAGTTAGGAGCGCCCATGGACGAAGCCAGCATCGCTCAATTGCTCTTCGCTCTCCGCGTTGCGAGGGAAATTGCCACGCTGGAAGGTCCTGTATTCGACATTGTCGTCTATCGAGTCGAGCAAGCAATCGAGGAGATAAGAGATGAAGCCCTAAGGCAAGGTATTGTCGTCGAGATCGAACATGCGTCGACCCGAATGCAGTAGAGAGAGGGGAAGTTGCTGCCGATCGGCATTGGTTGAAGGATCGCGATTACGAAGGCAAGACAGGGCAGTTGAACCGCTTGTTTTTCACTCATACGCCATCGCTTCGGACACGACTGAGCGCGCATGCTGCAATGCCGCATAAGCCAAAGGGATGAAAGAGTCACGGTTCCCGACTAGCCAACATCCCGGTATTGTGCCGTCATGGAGATGAGACCGATATTTGCGCGACTGCGACCAGACCTGAATGCATCCGGTGTCGCTGACAAGCTTCACGAGCTCGGTTTGGATGTCGCTCGGCTCAATTCCGAAACGCGCCGAGCACTTAACGCGGAGCACACCAGAATGTGTGCCGAAGGGTATTACAATTCTGGTTATGTCGCCATTCGCCTATTTGTTTGGTACGTGACGGATAGTGGCCGGTTTGATGCAGCATGCCTCACCCAACCGGGCACAATCAGCAGGTCGATCTCCACAATCCGGCAATGGGCATCCGCGGACCCGACCCAGGCTGCCGCGATCGAAATCGAGATCACAGCGTTGAAGATCTTTCTCCTTCAGATCTTTGATCGCGTCAGTGCACCGCGACACGCCAGACGGGCTGCTCAAGACCGCTTGCTGGGTGCCTAGGAGGAGAATGGTAACCCTCTACATCTGGTCGATGGTGATCAATTAAATCATATGGAACTCGGCAGCAATGTTTGGAACGCTGGAACAGCAGCCGCCCTCCGCCGATCGATATCACGCAACAGAGTCGATCCAGATGCGCATGCGACCTCTTGGCATATTCCAGCTGATGGCGTTGCGGTTCCTGCCTGTACGCTCTCCGTTTGTTTCCTTATTTAGGTCGTCATGATGCTAAAAGAGCGCGTGCCATGGTTGGCCGCCGCGAAGGCTTCAAGGTGTTCGGAACCGACTACGAGGCGCGTGATTGCACCTGCGTCCGCGATTACATCCTCGACCTCGCCGATGCCCATGTCTGCGCCGTCCAGTATCTATTGCGCGGCGGAGAGTCGGTTGCTCCAACCTGGGCACCATCGAGCGCGTCTCCGAGCGGCCGTTTCCTGTGGAATATGTCGGCTGTCGCGAGGTCGACTCGCGCACGTGAGAGATTCTCGGCTGGACGCCGCAGTATGATTTGTCTCAGATCATCCGCTCGGCGTGGAACTAGCACGCACAATCATAGCACCAATGACTTCGGTGGCCCTCACCCGCATCGCTTCGAGGCGCCATCGTCCTTTAAGCCCGCCTGGCGAGCAATGACAGTCTCCTACGGGCCGGAACGTCCACCACCGCATATATGACTGCAGAAAAGCCAGTGATAACGGCCGTTCCAGCGATGACTACGCCACCTTGCTGTGCCCAAGACAAATGCAAACCTTTGGCGGCAAAACTTAGAACGTGAACAAGCGGATAATGAAGCGCATAAAGGGGGTAGGAGAGGTTCCCGCCCCAAACCGCCCACCTGCGCGCAGTCCTCCCAAGATCCGCATTCAGGCACGCAAAGACGACCACGGGCATAATGATCATCACGGCGATCGTATCTGTCAGCGCCTTTGGCAATCCCGTGTCTGGGAGTATGAGAACAGCAATCAAGAGTACGGAGGCTGGAACGAATGTTCCTTTCGGCGCATGGAAACGATATTTGTAAATCAAAAGGCCGACCGAGAACGACCAGATCACACGAGGAAATCCGAGCCAGAATCCGGCCGGGTTGAACCCGAAGTTTGCGCTTCCGGCACTCTTGATCGCAAAGAGCAGCCATACTCCACTTGCAAAAATTACAACAAGGAGCGTCCACGAGAACAGTCTGAACCGGGCGCACACAGCAAAAGCGATGTTTGCGAAAATCTCGAAAAACAGAGACCATGTCGGCGTATTGAGCGGAAATACCGACTGTTCGAGCGTTGGTGTGTGAAGCCCCGATGTCTGCAGGATTGGAAGAAGCGCTATTCCAAAAACGAATGCGATCGCAACGTCTTTCAAATGCTGCATTTGATCAAGGTTCAGGCGACCAAGTTCCAACGCCACCGCAACGATTGCGCCAATGACGACGAGTGGTAACAGCCTGATCAATCGCTTTCGGAAAAATGCGGTTGCCGATAGAGTTCCATCTTTCAGCTGTCCCTGATAGGCGCTCGCAATGACAAAGCCACTGAGGACGAAGAAGAAGTCGACCGCGAGATATCCGTTTGGTGCCAGATAGGGGAGATCGAGGCGCGTCTTGAAGTGTTTCAGAACCACGACAAGTGCGGCAATGCCTCTAAGCAGATCCAAACCTGCATATCGGTGTCCAGTCGACTCGCTTCTTTCGACTTCACTGCGCAGTGCCCACCACTGCATCTTGATGTGTGACAGCATATAGGCCGAGTTCCCGCCGGAAAAAACGATTAAGGTGCTTGTCGTCAGGCATCGACCCGGCCGATTTTGAGGCGCCGCAACGGGCGTGTTTCAACCATGCATCTCCGATCACTGCAGTCACCTCGGAGATCAGAGTTTTCCTCGAAGAAGCGATTTTCACGTTGCAGCCGGCGAACAAATCCTTGGAAAATCGGAATCCGCACCTTGGCTAAAATTCGTTTGTCTCTCAGACCATTGTCCATTCTATCGTTGGCCCTCTTTTTCAGACTGCGATGGTCCTTTTATCGATCAGCTGCGACCGAACTCGTCGACGATGCGGATGATATCGTCCTCTCCGAGATAGGATCCGGTCTGCACTTCGATCAGTTCGAGCATGATCTTGCCGGGATTGGCGAGACGGTGGACTTCGCCGAGCGGGATGTAGACGGANTCGTTTTCCCTGAGCATCTGCACGTTTTCGCCGATTGTCACTTCTGCCGTGCCCTTGACGACGATCCAGTGCTCGGAGCGGTGATGATGCTTCTGCAGCGACAGCTTCTTGCCCGGCGTGACGAAAATGCGCTTCACCTGGAAGCGGTCGCCGTTCAGCACCGATGTGTAGCCGCCCCAAGGCCGGTAAGAAGTCGGGTGCGTCTCGGTCAGTTGCGATGTCNTGGGGGCGGCGGCGAGCATCTTCACGAGGTTCCCGACGTCCTGGCTGTCCTGCAGCCGTCCGACATAAACGGCGTCCTCGCTGGCGATGACAGCGATGTCGTCCATGCCCTGGACGGCGAGGTGTACGCCATGGGTCATGATGAGCGAGTTCTTGGTGTTGACGACCGTCGTGTT
>NZ_AZNV01000045.1:0-41470 GCF_000510625.1 Rhizobium sp. IBUN | reverse complement strand
AGGATCGAGGATGCGCACGGTGTGTTCGGCGAGAAACATCGCCCGCATTAGAATGAGAAGGTCAAGCGGGACAAAGACATTCTGCGCCTGTCCGAGCCGCGTCACTCGCAGGAAAGCTTCGGCCAGGGACCAGTCCTTGAGCGGCAGTGCGGTATAGTCGCCAATGATCTCCACAAGGCCGCGGCGAAACTCGCTTCGGTCCAGGTCTCCCCCCAGGATGCCAAGATCTATTGCGGCCTCAAGGAGCCAGTCGGCGTCCTGGCGAACGAAGGCCAAAGCAAAGGCGGCAAGCTTGCGGCGCATGGCCTTGTCAAGAAATCCGACGATCCCGAAATCGTGGAGGCAGAGCCGCCCGTCTTCAGTGATAAGGATGTTTCCCGGATGAGGGTCGCCGTGAAAGACGCCCAATACGAAAATTTGATGCAGATAGGCGTCGACGAAGTTTGCTGCGAGGCGAGGACCGGCCGATTTCAAAGATGCGTCGTCGATCCGCAGCCCGCTGCTCCGCTGCTGTACGATCACGGTCTCTGCGACCAGGTCGTCGACCACATCTGGAATTTCGAGCGCCGGCCAATCGGCGAAGGCCGCCACGAAGTGCCTGACGCTTCTTGCCTCGCGGCAAAAATCAATCTCCTTCAGGAGGTTGGTCCATATCTCCGTGATGATGCGCAGCGGCTGGTAGTGGCGCAGGCGCGGCATGATCACCGTAGCCACGCGCGCCAGCCAGAAGAGTGAACGCATGTCCTGATTGACCTGGCGTTTCAGGCCAGGCCGGCGAACCTTGACGATGACGCTTCGTCCGTCGTGCAGGTGTGCGGCGTGCGCTGCGCGACGGACGCCGCTGCAAGTGGCGTTTCCTCGAACTCTGCAAACAACTCCGCTAGGGATTTGCCGAGGCCGTGCTCGATTTCTAGCACGGCGACGAGAGGAGAATGCCCTGATGATCACTGCATTGCTGCGTCCGGCCACGCTTGCCACTTTTGTTGCTGTCGCCAGCACCGTCGGCGCCGCCGCACAAACGACCGCGGTCGATCCGCATCATCCCAATCCGACGCTCGCCTGGGCGACGCCACCTTCCGGAATTCAAGGAATGTCATGGCAAGGCGGGCAGCGGAAGGCCCAAAAACATGGATCCGACGGCGCCGGCCCACAGACTTTGATCCTGATCAAAGAACTCTGTCATTGTTCGCCTAGAATTCAATCGTTCTGGATCAGCGCCGTTGCTGGATGTCACAAGAGCGCTTGGCTCGTCCAAGTTAGACGGGGCAGTCGGCGGCAGGAGGTTGTTAACATGTCCGTCAGATTTCTCACCGCGTTTCTCAAATCCTCCGGCGAAAACGGCATCGTGATGCTCGAAAGCGGGGGCGAGCAAAAGACGGTGCTGGTCGATCGAAAGGCTCTGATGGCGCTTGGATCGCCGCCACGCGCGGATGAAACACGTCTCCAGGAAAACGTGCAGACATTGTGCGATATCGCGGAGGCGAAGCTTCTGCACCCGGTCACTATGGGGCGGTCCATCCGGATTAGTGAGGCCGACGTGACTGATTGGAAGCGGCGGCACCATTTGCGCTGACATCCCAACGCCTATCTTTCGAAGATGTTATGGGCGCATATTTGCCCGTGCCAATAGGACGGCGAGACAGTGCCCGAGGAAGTCCAATTATTCATACCTCTGGCCGTTGCCGCCTGTGGCGGAATTCGGCACGACCTATTGCAGCCGCCGCACCCCCGCGATCAATTTCGCTTGAGGGGCGACGTAACCCGGCGTTGTACAGACGTCGCGCGCAATCTCGACGAACCATTTTGCGAGAGGGCTGTCGAGACATGCGGTGGGTTCAAGCCGGTTCCCGATCGCGACTTTCCATACGCGAGGTCATATGAGGCTAGGTTTGGGACCACTCCGATCATTCGGACCACCCATTCAGGCGTAGATGCGTTGGCGGCAATGGCGGAGAAGAAATCGTCACAGTTCGTCAATGTGACATGAGGACAGGTAAAAGAGGTTCGTGCAAGACGCCATCGGTTGCTCCTCCAAGGACAAAATCCCGCAACCTCGAGTGCCCAAATCCTCCCATCACCAGAATATCGGCGCCAAGTTCCAACGCGGCCTGCTGAATGCTGAGGCCGATGGATGACGAGGTGAACCGAGCTACCGTGGCGCTGGCATTGACACCGCCCGAAACCAAGATCTCAGCAAGATGCGCCCCGGTCGTCTCCGGCAGCGGCTTTTCGCCCGTCAGAGACAACACCGAGACACGCCGGGCCATGCGAATGAGCGGCCTTGCATCGTTGACCGCCCGAGCGGCTGCTCGGCTTCCGTCCCAGGCAATAACCAAATGGTCGATTGGGCCTGCAAGGGTCTTGTGGGGAAAGATGATGGCCGGCCGGCCGGAGCCGAATATCACCGCTTCTGCAATGGTACGGGTATCCGGAACGTCCGGGATACATTCGAGAATAGTCAGATCGAAAAACCGTGCTTCGGCGGCCGCCGTCTCGTGCAGTAGAGGCAAGCTGATTTTGACTGTTCGGCAAAATAATCCGATCTTGGCATTCGCTCCGAGGTTGGTCGCCGCTTCAACCAGTTTTGCGGCGCGATTTCCGCTCAAAGCTTCGGCCTGCTCGATCATCTTCGGGGTATCCAGCAGCAACGACGACCATTCCTTGGGAATGTGCGGGATCGCGACTCTTAATGCGCATACGTGAAGATTTGCGCCACAGTACCCCGCAAACGCTACAGCGTTGGAAATGATCAATTCAGAACTTGAATCGGGATAGGTCGCTAGCGGAAGAAAATACTGTGCCTTCATGTCCTACTGCACCTCTCGGAGACCGCAACTTTTATAATTATCTATCTGTTTTCGCAGCTCGGCATTGATGTAACGCAATTGCGCGAATGCGGAAGAAGCCGACAGGAAGTTCGCACAGGCTGCCTTTTGACTGGAAGTCTTCGTAAGTTGATTGTAGTCAAATCCTTGATGGCCGAGGTCCAGTATTGAATTCGGGAGGACGAGCCTTTGACAATGGGAGCGCGAAGTGAATCAACCACGGCCGAAACCGCGGGGATGCAGCCCAGACTCGCACGCACGCCAAGCTTGGCGCACGCCGTGCTCGTGATCGACATTATGCTCTTCCGTTAATCTCGCACTCATCACGTCAAATCGGCTTTGTCTTGGAGACACTCATGGGCAGACTGCATTCCGAACATCACCTGATCTCCCGCATCGGCTGGCTCCGGGCAGCCGTCCTCGGCGCAAACGACGGAATCGTCTCGACGGCGAGCCTGATCATGGGCGTCGCCACCGCGTCGGCGGAACCGTCACAGATCCTGGTGGCGGGCGTCGCGGGTCTGGCCGCGGGCGCGATGTCGATGGCGGCCGGCGAATATGTGTCGGTGAGTTCGCAGGCGGATACTGAGGAAGCCGATCTTGCGCGGGAGCGAATGGAGTTGGAGACGCAGCCCGAAGCGGAGCTCGAGGAACTGACGCAAATCTATGTCAAACGCGGTCTCACCCAAGAGCTGGCCAGGCAAGTCGCGACCCAACTGACCCGTGATGATGCTCTCGACGCGCATTCGCGCGATGAACTCGGTATTGTTGATCACACGGCGGCCCGGCCCGTTCAGGCAGCGCTGACGTCGGCTGCCACGTTCGCGGTAGGGGCCGCATTGCCCCTTCTTACGGTCGTCCTTTCACCCGCCTCGATGCTCATCTACACCGTTGCAGCCGCTTCTTTGGCCTTCCTCGCGCTGCTGGGCGCAATCGGTGCGAAAGCGGGCGGCGCGAACGTCTGGCGAGCCACCACCCGCGTCACTTTCTGGGGTGCCTTCGCCATGGCATTGACGGCTGGAATCGGTGCGCTGGTTGGCACTGCGGTCTGAGAGGCGGCCTCAACCCACTGTACCTTTCTGCACGCCTGGCTTGTCGGACGAAGTGAGCTTCTTCCGATGCTGCGGTTCTCGTCGCGCAATGAACGAGAGGCCGATCCAAGTTCGCTGCTCGGCGCAGGCTGTTTGGATCCACAATCAGAACGGCTTGGGAAAGCCGGCTCTCGCAATATCCGATGTCAAACCTCCGCCACCGCGTCGGCGAGCATCGAGCGGACCTTGCCTGCCAGAAGGCTCAGCCTTTCATTGTCGATCGAGTGCATTGACGCAACCGGATCGATGGCGCTCACCACGATATCGCCGCCACCGACGTCGCGCACGATGACATTGCACGGCAGCATGGCTCCGATCTTCGGTTCCAGTTTCATCGCCTCGAACGCCATGTGCGGATTGCAGGCTCCGAGGATGAGGTAGTCGTCGATGTCGACCTCGATTTTCTTCTTCATGGTTGCCTTGACATCGATCTCCGTCAGAACACCGAAACCGTGCCTGGAAAGAGCGGATTTCGTCCTGCGGACGGCATCGTCGAAACTGGTTGCCGACAAGGTTCTATCCAGCGTGTAGGTCATACGATATCTCCTTTGGCAGTTGGACGTCTCAACATAGACTTTCCGCATCTCTCCTTGAGCCGTTATCCTCGCCGAGCATGGAACTGTTTTTTAGGATACGATGAATGCCGGGTTCAAACGTTGCGATGGATCAAACCACAAGCCGCAATGCCGAAGAAATGCTGAGGATCGAGCCGCCCGACCCGAGAGCAAGGGTTCTTTCAGTGCGATCGGCTCATTTCAGGGCTCATAACCGTTAAGCTTTTGAGCTGGCTGTTTCGCGGCGCCGATCAGCGCGCAAACAGGCCGCATCCGATCCCTTTCGACTGGCCGTGCTCGATGAAGAGAACCGGCAGACCAAACGTTTCGGCGAGCGCAAGACCACGTTCTTCGCCAAGAACCATCATCGCCGTCGCCCAGGCGTCGGCGCTCATACAATCGCAGGCGATCACAGTAGCGGACGCGGGCGGATGCCTGAGCGGCATGCCGAGGTGCGGGTCTATGGTGTGCGACAGACGGCGGCCGCCGACATCGATCCAGTGCCGGTAGTCGCCGGATGTCGCAACGGCGGTATCTTCTAGCACGAGGACGGAATGCGCGGCACGCGTTTCCAGGCTTGGCATTTCGACGGCGACGGTCCAGCCGCGACCGTCGGGCTGTGTGCCGAGCGCTCGCAGTTCGCCGTCGATGGCGAACAGACCGGCTTCGATACCGTGCTGGCGCGCAGCCCGGGTCAGTTGATCGACGCCATAACCCTTAGCGATGCCATTGAGATCGAAGCACATATCTGAGTGCTTGCGGGCGCGTCCGGCGGCCTTGTCTAGCTCCAGAACATCATGGGCCGGGCTGCGTCTCGCTAGACGTGCGGCCTTGATCCGGTCCTCGCTTGCGTCCGCCGGGCCGAAACCCCAGGCGGAGACGGCGTCACCCAGGCCGATATCGAAGGCGCCGCCCGAAGCTTGACCGATTTCAAGACCCGTTCCCAGCACAGTAAGCAGACTTTCAGGCATAAAAACCCATTCACCGGGCTTTGCGGCGTTCAAGCGGTTGAGGTCGCTTTCAGGCCGCCAGGTGGACATTTGTTCGTCGACTTCCGTCGCGGCGTCGGCCATCGCCTTGCGGGCGCGTTGGACATCGAAATCCGATGGCATGTGAAAGAGGGCTGACCAGCGCGTGCCCATAGTCGGGCCGTTCATCGCGTAGCGCGTCATGTCAGTACACGTCCTCGGCATAGCGACCATTGGCTTTCAGGAGCGCGAGGTTGAAACCCTGTGGCGCGAGAATGTCGGCGAGCACGGTTGCAACAGCCTCCGCCATGTCCCTACTCCCGCAGATGAGAACCTGACCGCCCGCAGCGATAAGCTTGCCGATATGCTCGGCATCCTTGCACAGGATATCCTGCACATAGGCCGGGTTCGCGGTTCGCGAGAAAGCGGTCGAGACCGAGGTCAGCCGGCCGTCCTTGTTCCAGTTGGAAAGTTCCTCCGCGTAGAGTGCATCGCTAGCTGGATGGCGGGTTCCGAAATAGAGATGCATGGGACGGCATCCCCGGTTTCCGCGGGCAAAGCCGGCTAGCGGACCGATCCCCGCGCCGGCGCAGATGAGGATGACGGGCTTGCGTCCGCGCGCCGGACGGAACGCTGGGTTTGGACGCACGAAGGCCGCAATAGTCGCGCCCGGTTCCAGCGCGGTGAGTTGGTTGGAGCAAAGCCCTCCCACTTGCTTGCGGACACAGATTTCCAGAAAGCCATCTTTCATACCGGAAGCAAGCGAGTAGAATCGCGGCAGATCCGAGCCTTGCGGCACGATGCCGACCAGGTCTCCGGCCTCAAATCGCGAGAAGCCGTTGCCCGTCAGACGCTGCCAAAGCGATATCTTAGGAAGGGCAAAGCGCAGGATGGCGGTTGGCGCCTGTACGCTTGCTCCATAATCGCGGCGAGATATGACCGGCAATCTCCAGGTCTTCGGAGCGGTCGGTTGGTGGTTCAGCTCGAAAACGAGGCCAAGCGTTTCAGCCAGGCGCCGCCCCCAGCGGGCGAAATCCTGCGGCGATTGTCGATCTACCGTGTCGAAGGGGCTAAGGACGGCCCAGCCCTTGTCCTCAGCGATCCTCGCGATCTCGGTGGCGAAACCGCAGAAGGCTGGGAAGCTGCGATCGCCGAAACCGAGCACGGCGAGCGGCAGGCCGGGCATTGCCGGCACGCGCTCGAAGCGTTCGACGAATTCCTTGGAGGCTGCAGGCGCCATCCCATCGCCATAGGTGGCGGCGAACAGAATGACACGCCGCGCCTTCGGCCAGTGGGCCGGCTCGAAATTGGACATCGGGCCGACATGAACGCAAAGACCCTGTGCGGAAAGAGCAGTCTGCAGCGTATTGGCGAAGCCCCAGGTCGTTCCGTTCTCACTGCCGACTAGCAGGATCGTATCGGCCTCGTCGGCGGCAACCGAGGCTGCCTTGGGGTTGCGGCGCCTCCTCAGCCAGACAATCAGGCCCGTCCAGCCCAGGACGGGCACCGCAAGCGCAGAGAACCCGAGGATGAGCCCAAGCCACGCCACGCCGCGCCCGGTGTGCAGCATGGTGATGAGGCGCGTGAGCTTGTCGACCCGGCCCGCGTCAGACCAAGCCAGCAGCGCACCGTTGCCCTGGTCGATGTAAGCTTCTCCTCCTGTTATCTTGAGTGTGAAAACGTCCGTTGAGTCGCCCGTGGCAGGGAAGTTAAGCGAGAGCAGGTCATCGACCATAGTCTCTTGAAGCAGGGCGACAGAGGTAAGGGCCACGCCGGTCTTGCCGCTGACGTTGGCCGGGAAGGCCGGCGCATTCGCGCCTTCCGGCAATAGCCCGAAAACAGCAGCCGTCATCCAGAACGCGGTGAGCGCGGAGAGGACGAGGCCGGGCAGGGCAAGGCGTGAGACGACGGCGTGTAAGCGTCCATCGCCGTAGCCGCGAACGGATGTCAGGACGGACCGCCAGCCGCCGGCGCGCCGCGCCATCAGCAACAGCCCGGAGATTGCAAGGGCAAGCACAACCGCTGCACTGCCAGCAGTTATGAAGCGTCCGGGATCGTCCAAGAAAAGCGAACGATGAAGATTGATCAACCAACGCTCCAGCTCCGAGGTGCCGGCGCTGCCGACCGGCTGGCCAGTGGCAGGGTCGATGACAGCGGAGGCGGGTTGGTCGCCTTCGTAGTAGTAGGCGGTGATCCGCCCAGACGGCGCGCGCCTGATCTGTTCGACCGTAGGTTCTGACGCCTGGACTCGCATGGCGAGTTCCGCGACGCTGATACGCTGCGCCGCAGGTGTGGTGAGCGCCTCTGCGGCTGGGAAGATCGAGAGTGCGGCGCCGCTCAGCGCGACGACGGTGAGAAGGACGGTAGCGATCAGTCCGAAGCAGCGGTGGAGCGAGCGACTCATAACAGGCGTCCCTTCTCCTCAACGCACGTAGGTGAAGGCGGCGATGTAGCGCGTACCTTTCACGTTCTGGCCCGAGCCGCCCGACGTCAGCGGCACCACGATCTCATTCGGACTGTCGCGCATGTCCTCCACGGCGGAATCGATGTGAAGCTGATAGCCGGCATCGAACAGCGTATCGGCAAGGTCGACCGTGACCTTAAGCGAACGACCCGCCCCAACGCTGGCGCCCGTAATGCCGTTGATCTCGCCGATGTCACCGCCGGTGGCACGGTACCAGCCGCCGAGATGCTCGTAGTATCTAGTCTTGCCGCCCGCCATCCAGAGACTGCCGACATACTTGCCTTGCGCATCGGTGACGTAATAGGCAACGTAGGCGCCATCGCCGCCGTAGCTGCGCATGTTGGTGGTGAAGGTCACCTCGCGGGCCATGGCCAGGCCGGGAACGGTAAGAGCCGTTGTGACAGCAAGCAGGGCAATGAAGGACTTCATTCTCATCGATCGTCTCCTTGGTCGGACTTGGCGGTTCAGTTCGTCTGGGCGCGCGGCTTGGAGCCAGGCGTGAACAGGCCGTTGCTAGGCGGGGTGGCGTTCTGCTGCTGCAAGACGCCGCCTCGACCGCAGGAATTTTCATCCTCGTCTTCGCAGTCGTCGGCGGCGTAGCGGCCATTGTCGTCGTGACGGAGGCGATGTTCCTGGTGATCATCGTCCTCGTTCTCTTGATACCCGGCCAGTATGGCCCCAGCGGTCTTCGCTGCGGGGAACGGCATCGCGAGAGTGCCGAGGGGGGCGAGAAAGCCTATCCCGGCGCACGCGGCCAGAAGAAGTTTGCGGTATGTCATAAGTGATCTCCAGTTGGGCATCTGACGGGGATTTCGGGCTGATCAATTGCGTCCTAAGCTGACCGCCACCTGACAATTGGCGCGACACCGCTTCAGGTTCCCGTAAGCTGGCGGGTGGACTAAGGGGCCAAAGAGAGGCAGAGAGGAAAGATTGCGATGCGGGTTCTGCTGATCGAGGACGATACGGCGCTTGGTGCGGCCATTCGCGACCAGATCGCCGCCGATGGGCATTCCGTCGATTGGGTCAACCGGCTCGACCAGGCAGGCGATGCGATCGTTGCGGCTGCCTATGATCTGGTGCTGCTCGATCTGATGCTGCCCGATGGGCTCGGCGTTCCCTTCCTGAAGGGATTGCGCGGGCGGGGCGACGTGACGCCGGTTATGATCCTGACAGCGCTCGATCAGGTCTCTGACCGTATTGCCGGACTGAACGCCGGCGCTGATGATTACATGGTGAAGCCCTTCGACCTTGCAGAACTATCGGCCCGCATCGGATCGGTGGCGCGCCGTTATGCCGGCAACCCAAATCCGAACATCACGCTCGGTCCTCTCGCCGTTGATCTCGCTGCCAGAAGCGTCGCGTTGAATGGCAAGCCCGTTGCTCTTACGGCGCGAGAATGGGTCCTGTTTGAGGCCTTTCTGCAACGTCCCGCCCAGCTCCTATCGAAGGCACAGCTCGAGGAGCGGCTCTATTCGTTCGATACGGAAATCGACAGCAACGCGATCGAGGTCCATGTCAGCCGGTTGCGCAAGAAACTCGGCGCTCATGTGATCGAGACCGAACGCGGCCTCGGTTATCGGCTGGGGCAACCGTGAAGGCCGGCGCTTCGCTTCAGACGCGCCTGGCACTTGCCATTGGGCTTTCGGTAACGCTTCTGTGGTTGGCGGCGGCAGCGGTCACGGCGCACCGCCTTGGCGGGGAAATGCAAGAGGTGTTCGACGACGGGCTGAAGGCCACTGCACTGCGCGTTTTGCCAATTGCCCGGCACGACCTGCATGAAGGCGACGGACGTGGCGATCCTGTCGAACATGATGGGAACGAGGACGGCGACGATGGCGCGAGGCGCATCGGCCGCGAGGCGCGATATGGCGAGGACGTAACTTTTGTCGTGCGCGACCGCAACGGTAAGGTTCTTCTCGCCTCCGCAGGTGCGGATGCCTCCATCTTTCCGCCGTTTGTCAAGCCCGGTTTTCTGCGCACCGAAACGCACCAACTCTATTACGATGCTAGCGTCGATGGCGGCCTGACGATTGCCGTTGCCGAACCGCTCGATCGTCGCACGGAGCTTTCCCGCAAGATGCTGCTGGGGCTTCTGCTGCCGTTGATCGTGATGATCCCATTCAGTCTTCTCGCAATCGTTCTGGCGGTGCGCCGTTCCTTGCGCCCTGTACGCTTGCTTCGACAAGAGCTTGCCCGCCGCGGTGCGCAGGACCTGTCGCCCCTGCCAGATGGCGGTCTGCCAAGCGAGCTTCGCCCGATCTCGGCGGGCGTCAATCAGTTGCTGGACCGTCTGACGGCGGCGTTCGATGCCGAGCGCGCCTTTGCAGCGAACGCAGCGCACGAGCTGCGCACGCCGGTTGCAGGCGCGATCGCGCAGGCTCAGCGCATTCGGACTGAAACCGGCGAGGAATTAACGGGCCAGCGGGCAACGGAGATAGAGACCACGCTGAAGCGACTGATGCGCACGTCGGAAAAGTTGATGCAACTCGCCCGAGCTGAGGGAGGACGGCTGCAAACTGATGAGCCTTCCGATCTGAGACCCGTCCTGGAGATGATAGTTGAGGGTTTCACGCGGACTGGAGAGGGACGGATCTTGCTGACCCTTCCCGAAGAACCGGTTCTTTCCAGGTTAGACCCCGACGCCGTTGGCATTCTGTTTCGAAACCTGATTGAGAATGCGCTGAAACACGGAGCCCAGAATGGTCTAGTTGAGGTTACGTTGCAGGCAGATGGCTTACTTTGCGTCGCCAATGACGGCGCGGTCCTGCCCGCCGATGCCACGGAGAGGCTGGCGAAGCGGTTCGAGCGCGGTAGAGGGACGGTCGGCGGTAGCGGCCTGGGGTTCTCCATCGTAAAGGCCATCGCCGACCGCACGGGCATGAGTTTGAAAGTCGTTTCCCCGAGGCCGCTCAAGAATGAAGGCATACAGGTTCAGGTAAAGCTGCCTCTCACCTGACGCGCGCGAGAACCAACAAAGAGAGACGAATAGAAGATCTACCAACCCCTGATTGGGTTTCGAGCTCCTGGAGGAAGTGAAGACGATTGTTGCGATGATGGTTCACAAACGCGCGTTTCCATGATCGCAGATCTAGCTCAGGATGAACATCGTGATGGCTGCGGCCGCCATGCACGTGGTGGCGAACCATCCCATTACGCGCAATCCAAATGAGGCGGCGAACTGCCCCATTTCGTCCTTGCGGGAAACCACTATCATCATTGCGACCATCAGCGGTACGGAGATCACACCGTTGAGGACTGCGCTCCAGAACAGCGCCCGTATGGGGTCGAGGTTCGAATAGTCCACCGCGAGGCCTATGAGGGTGGCGAGACTGATCACAGTATAGAATCCGACTGCCTCCCGCGGCTTGTGCTCGAGCCCGATTGCCCAGCCGCGGGACTCACATACGGCATAGGCCGCCGAGCCCGCCAGGACTGGAACAGCAAGCAGACCGGTGCCGATAATGCCTAGGCTGAACAGCGCGAACGCTAGATCGCCAGCAATCGGCCGTAGCGCCTCGGCGGCGTCGGCGGAGGTCTCAATCTCGATCCGGCCATGCAAGGTGACCGCGGTCGTCAAGATGATGAAGAAGGCGACAAGGTTGGCGAAAGCCATGCCGATATGTGTATCCCAGCGGATGCGACTGAGTTGGACGGGCGCTTGCTCAGGATGGTTGATGAGCGGATCGGTCGTCGGGTCGGCCTCGTCGTCCTCCACCTCCTCTGACGCCTGCCAGAAGAGGAGATAGGGGCTGATTGTGGTGCCGAAGACCGCCACGACCATGGTCACTGTCTCTCCCGTCAGGTCGAGGTGCGGCGTGACCGTCTGTAGGGCAACTTCGAGCCAGTTGATCTCCACGGTAAGGACGACGCCAACATAGGTAAAGAGCACCAAAGTCAGCCACTTCAGATAGCGGACGTAGCGGTGATAGGGTAAGAGAACTTGAAGGGTCAGTGACGCGACGGCGAACAGCAGTGTAAAGAGATGGCGCCCCCACCCAAGCACGAGTTCCCCCGCAGCACCCATGGCGGCGAGATCGGCGCCGATGTTGATGGTGTTGGCAATAAACAAGAGCGCCACGAGGCCAGTCACGGCCCAGGAGGGAAAGATCCGGCGCATGTTGGCGGCAAGGCCATGCCCGGTGACGCGGCCGATCCTGGCGCTGATCATCTGCATCGTGGACATCAGTGGATAGAGAAAGAACATCATCCAGAGCATATTGGCCCCGAACTGGGTGCCGGCCTGCGAGTAGGTGGCTATGCCGCTCGGATCATCGTCGGCCGCCCCGGTGATTAGTCCAGGCCCCAATTTCTTGAACAGCGCAGCACGGCGCATCCGATGAACTACCGGCTTCGGCAAGATTCGCGATTGAGCGCGATCACCATGGTCGGTATGCTGAGATTTGCTGCGCATTCCGGGAGCCTCCATGCCGATTTCGACACCACGGATTGTGGTCCGTCCTGCCGGCAAGTAAAGTATGGTTTCAGCGACCCGTTAGAGCCGTGCGCACTCGATGCCGGAAACAGGACTGAGTGGTCCCGCCGCCGGCCATGCGCACTGACGGGGTAGCTTAGCCGATCGACGTTTTCCTCGCGAGTTTGCGGACGGCCTGGAAGGACGGAGCTACCCGGCCGACGGATCGTCCGATTGCGAAAGCCAAAAGAGAACGGCGGCGTCCTGACCTCTCATCACGCCGACCGCCGACTGAAGCAGAACCATGGCGAACGGGCAGTGAGCTTCTGTCACGCCTGCAGGCCGAGTATCCCGGCGATTACCCCGACAAGCCGCTTCGAACACTTCAGCGTCGGCTGAAGGTCTGGCGTAGCGAACAGGCGGACGCGCTGCTGTTTCGCACCTTGAACAAGGAGCCGCTGATCCACCAAATCGCAAAACCGCACTGAGGTGCCGTGGAGCTCACGAAGGAGGCCAGGCGCTGCGAAACCCCTGCCATCTCCGCGCCCGGCCTCCTTCGCCTCAACCGGGGAGCAAAATGGATGAGGCAACGTTCATACCTCAGGGAGCATCGTTACGTACGGCAATACGTGATCTCAGCAGATTGTCGCTCTACATGACGCCCTGCGCATCTTCCAATGCTCTCTGATATCGCAAAGACTGATCCCGCCTACACGGCCGCGCACATTCTTGTCGCGACGCTTGGTACGACTATCATAATGCCGATTGGAGTTCCCCTTGCAGCACCGGATCTGCACGCCGGCGCCGGTGTCATTGCTCGCCCCCTTCTTGTGCTTGACATCGCTCCCTTCGGCGTCGGCATAGTCGTTCGTTGGTTTTCGATGAAGTGGGCTGATAGATTCGATCCCATGCTAAGGAAACTGGTCGCCGTCAGTAACGTCGTTCTTCTGACGGTTGCGCTCCTTCAGAACTGGGATCTTTCGTTCGGATTGTCTCGCGACAAGCGAGGCGTGGTGGCTATGGGGGTGGCGACGAGAAACGTCGGAGCAGCGCCCGCGCCCTTGTGTTGTCCAGCGTCGCCGCCTGATGTCGTCACCGATCATCAGATCAACCTGTCGAAACTCGTTAGACATAAGCCTATCCTCAAGCCTGTTCTTGAGCCTTTCTGCTTATGCTGAGTGTCCGGTCGAAAATTGGGGGCGGTTCACAGTGGGAAGCAGGTGCTAGGCCGAACGCATAAGATGGGCCAGCGCGACATCCGACGGCTTCTTATCATCGGGGCGATGACGGTGATCCGATGGGCAGGCCGCAAAGCTCCCCCCGAGAACTCATGGTTGGGACAGATGTTAGCGCGTAAGCCGCGCATGCTCGCCGCGATCGCTCTCGCCAACAAATGGCTCGGTCGATTCTGGGCGATGATAACGAAGAACGAGAAATACAGGGATTCGGGTCTGGCTGCGGCTAGCAAAGCACTAAGCTGCGGCGAGGGTGGATCGTCGGCGTGTGAGGAGGTCAGCGAACGGTAAGGACAAAGATCGGTGAGAATGGGTCTGGGAACGCATCCGGGTCAGTGAGCCACGAGCTCGCAGAAGTGATTTGCACTAGATCCGCGTAGCTCCATACCGGCCAGCGGTCATAGTAGAACCGCAACAACAGGCCCGATACATGACCGCACCCGATCACACGTTCAAAAACCGCTCGAAGAACTGCTTGCATGAAGGGGGGCATCCATACATGAGGCTTAAGCCGCAAACTGAGCTGGAAACCCGTTTCGTCCAAAGCCCAGAAAGTCTCAGATCATTCGACGACGGACAGATGTGGCCCGGCCACCCAACTTCCGGCGCTTAGTCCGTCGGCTCAAGCAAGTCATCCAGTTTTTCGACTACGGCCCGAACCACATCGGCGCGGCTGACAATGCCAACTAACACGCCGTCACGTAGGATAGGGACGCGCTTGATCTGATGTTTCAGCATCAGATCGGCCAACTCCGCAAGAGAGGCTTCCTCATCAGCAGAGATGATCGCAGTGTGCATAATCTCCCGGACGTGTTGCTGGTTGAGGCGGATTTCGGCGAGGAACTGCGGGGCGAGTGTCTCGCCTTCCGCCAGCATGCGTAGCCATTGCGCTCGCTTACTTTGAAACTGCGAACCAAAGTGGCGCATCACGTCGCCTTCGCTGACCAATCCAAGCGGCCGGTTATCGGGATCCACCACTGGTACGGCGGTGACGTGATGGATCAGCATGCGCCGGGCGGCCTCCGCCACGGTCGTATCAGGCGACACCGTAACTAAATCCGTTGTCATCACCGACTTGGCGGGAATCGTCATGTGTATGGCTCCAGCTAGAAAGCATGCACAATACCGGATCGGCTTGGCGGCCGCCTTCGCAATTTGCGATCGCGCGGTTGCCACCCTTCGCGAGGATCGCGCCCGACGGCGTTGTTGTCAATTATCATTGTGAAACGCACCGATGCGGTGACGCCGATCATCGGGCGCGTCATCCTTCGCCGCGCACATTCGGTCCGACAGCGGGCCGGAGTTGATCGCCAAGGCATTACGGGAATGGATCGCGGTGTTTTGGCGGACGTACTGTGGCGCGATCAATCGTACTTCGTGGCTGAATTTCCTCATCTCACGTGCCCAATAATGAACTCTCCCGCAAGCCTCCGTCACGACGATAGAAGAGCCTTGCTCGGCCATAAATCTCCGAAAATGCTGCCGGGATAGCGTGCGCCTAAACTTGACCCCTCCGGAAAGCAAAGCTCCATGTACCTGGAAAACGCTCTTTGCCAGATCGACCCCGATCATCGTCTCGTATGTCATGCTGCCATCCTTCCACCCGTTGGATTTAACCCGACAATCATCCAGCAAGGCGGGTCAGCTGGCTAGGGCGGCAACCACTCCATCTATTAACTCCCCGAGCCGCCCAGCCCTTGCGAGTCGGGCGTCCGGAGCCAGGCTCAAATCCTCCTATGCACCGGTCGCAATGTCAGAACCTGTTGCGCATAGTTTCAGTACTGCTCTATTGCCACTTCGGCGTTGAACAGCATTCGCTCCCGTCCGAGCCGAGGGTCCAGTTTTGCCCGTCGCACGACATCCAGTACGCTTGGGTTTAGACCAGCAAGCCAAACCGTCGCATTCTGCTCCTTTGCCCGCTTCTCGCCCTCCATGATCATCTGAAGCGCCGAGTACTCGACATCCGGCACTCTGCTGAAATCCAGCACGAGCACGCGTGGCCTATATTGCGCCACGAGGCTGGTGATATGATCCGCAACGTTCTGCGTATTCACGAAAAACAGCCGCCCTTCAGGGCGTAGGATCAACAGCCCAGTGAAAGTTTCGTCATCAGGATGCTCGCTCGAGACTGGCCGCAGCACATTCGTGCCCCGTTTTCGGCCGATCACGTATACCGGCGGATAGGCGGTCTGGCCCGCTAAACCGATTTAGCGACACGATAATCGCGATGACAATACCCTGCAGCGTGCCGAATGCGAGTACAACAATTGCAGCCACGATTGACCAACGAAACTCCATTCGACGGATCTGTCGGATGGCAAGGAACTCGTCTAGCATCGGACGTTTCCCAAGTCGTGGCGAGCCGGGCGCAATTCAAGCGGCGTTGATGTTGCAGCAGCCAGCAGGGCATCTGCGGTGCGCATTTGCAACCGATATTAATGACAAACGAGGCCGACGCGACCGACTTCGTATGGGGGCTCGGCGAGTGCAAAGATGGCCGCAGTACATCTTAACAGCGCCGAAGCGTTTCATACTGACAACGGCCACCTGCTCTTCTCGATAATCAGAGCGATCACTCTGTGACCGTGAGAGCTATGTGCATGCCGGCCTCGTAATGGCCGCTGATGTTGCAGAATAGAAGATAAGAACCCCGTGTCAGCGTGGCCTTCAGCTTGCCGTCGGCTCCAGGTTTCAGATCAGAAACCTCTCCAAGGCTCTTCAACTTCTTCTCATCAATGCGATGCTTTCCCTTCAAAACGGGAATTGGTTGATCCGCTGACTTCAGCTTCACAAGTACCATTTCGTGCTCTTCAGTCATGGCCATGTTATGAAGTTCCCTAGGCACTTGAGGAACAGCCGACATAATTCCGTTGATACGCGCCCGGATCGAAGCTTCCCAAGTCGCGAATCCGAGCGCTTTTGCGACTACTGCAGTTCTTGGTGGTCCAGACTTCCGGGCTTCCAGCCAAGCGCGGACGTCGGGGTCATCCAGCAGGGTCACCAACTGCTGAATCTTTTGATCAGTTATAGGTTCGGCCACCGCGGAGTGAGCCACGGAGCCCAGCGACGCGAACAAGGCAACGAACCCGACGATAATCCTTCATTGCAAAAACCTCACACGGCTCGTCGCCGCGCGTGATTGGGTCGGCGGCTACGAATGAACCTCGCGCTACAGAGATTTGCTGACGTCACCAACCATGCCCCCAGGGTCAGGTGGGACACTGCAGAGTTTCAGTGCGACATCGAGCTTGGTCGGCTTTTTGTGGTGATGACGATCCTCAAATAGCTGCAGGATCTTTGAGAACACGTCCGGATCCGCAGAGACGGAGGGTGGCAACGCCGACCGGAGCAAGGCAGGCAGATCGTGGAGATCATCGTGCCCTTGATACTTCATAGGGTTCCATGCCTCGAAGTAGAGCCCCCTGAGGACCATCGGTAGCTCATTGCCAACTTTGGCATTGTCGTCCACAGACAATCTGTCGCGCACCAAATGGAGCGTTGTCCGCAGCACTTCAAACGCGACCCGCTGCTCGCAGCCGAGCAGCTCTGCGAGCGCCCGGACCCACACGGCTGCCTCTTGAGCGGCATCCGGAAACGTTAGGATAGGACTATAGCGCATGCGACCTCCCGTTAGGCTTGGCGCGTATTGGTCGACTGGCTTCGAAACCAGTCTTAAGCTCGATCCGAGCCAGCCTTTCCCGACCGTCTCTCCGAGCCGCCGAGCCCCTGCGAGTCAGGCGTCCGAGCCAGGTTCAAATCTTCCGGAAAAACGTAGATCCTCTCTAGCATTCGATCGAGCAGATCGAGTTCCCTAAGGAGAGCTGGGCGGTGGTCGCTAGGCAGAATCTGTGATGCATATTCGATCACCGCGCGCAATCGACGGGCGATCTGGAAGTTTTCAGCGCCATACAGGCGGATCTCACTGAAGGTCAACTGAACGAAATCCTCCCAGTTCGGCGTTCTGCAGATGAGCCGCAACTTGCCGGATTTGCCCCTGACTTCATCGCTGAGCAGGTGCCTTCCACCGACGAAACACAGGAGACGTTGAAGCTGGTCGATCGCAAGGACAGCTGTCGTGGGATCGTTGATAGCCTTTGATAGGGCCTTGATGCCGATATCGACGATTATCCTGAACGCAAACGTTGAATCCTGTTCGAGGGTACGCTCAGGTCCAAGAGCAACCAGAGCTTTCAACCTGCGTTCATCTGGCAGGTTTTGACCGTATAGGCGGAAAAGAACTTCGTCGGTTCCAACAAAGTCGCCGACCCTCGGCACAAGTTCGATGATCGAGTCGGTCCGTTCAGCCAGGGCTACGAGGGCTTTCATATTGACAGCGACGACGACAGCAGGGTTCGCCTGTTGGTACACGAGTTTGTCAGGCACAGAAGTGAACGGGAGGCTATCGTCATGCGAGCCTCCGTTACCTGCAAGATCCGGATACACTTCCTCGATGACTGCATGCCCTCGTTCGCCGACCCTTAAAATGATACTGACGGGACGCAGCAACCGCGCCGCGTAGTCTATCAGGTAGAGAAAGGCTGCAATCGACAAAAAGCCTAGTAGGCCAGCTATCCCAGAAACACCGTGAGGAACCGTCGTATCCAGTCTTGAAAGGGCGCCGGTCGCGAAGAGAAGCGTAAAGATGAACAGGCCGACGGTAAACCGGATGGCGTTGTCCCGCAGAAGGGTTGTCGCGATGATCCTCGGCGTCAACTGACCGCCGGCAACTTGAATCGCCACGAGCAGCGATCCGAATGTGAAGACGACGAAAGTCAACGTCATGGTGATGATCGTCTCCAGCATTCGTTGTGTCCCCGCCACTCCCCAAGGCCCTACGTCGAGCCATGGGGTCCAATCTCCGAAAGCGTAGACTAGACGGATCGCGGCGACATAAAGGAGCAGGGCGATGAACGGAACGATCCACAGAGAGGATCTCATGTAGCTTCTAAAGCTATACCACTGGTTCCAACCCATCGGCATATCTCTCTGTTGAAGACTCAAACGAACGTGCCCAGGAGATAACCTAGTCGCCCGGAATGGACATTGATGCTGATCAAGATGAGCACGTTTTTAGTTTGATCTAGCTCAATGTCTCCGGGTGGTCTGCTGCTAGCGTTCTTCCTCACTCCCCGTCCAGTCCGTCGAGCCGACGGTGAATCTGATGAAAAAGAACTCCGAGGAGGCGGGGACCGAAACCGATGCTGGCAGCCATGACAAACAATGCGCGATACGTTTGCGTCCCCACACGTTACGGCCTCTTCAACGTGGTTGATACTGCCACCGGCTCGCCCGCTGAAGTTGACGTCACGTCGGTTCTCCTCACCCGGAAGGAGGCTCGGCAGCTGATCGTCTGGCTGAACGGACGTGGCGCGGGCGTTCAGGTCGGGCAGGAGATCATTGGATCGGACAAATCCAGGGCGGATCGAGAGTATGAGGGGCGAGCGCAATGGCAAGAGCAAAAGACTTCAATCAAGCTGCCGAGGCGCCTTCAAGATCGGACGTGCAGGCTCAGCTAGAGCGGATACTGGCAAGCGGCGATCTCCGCCTTCCGGACCGAGCAAGACGCTTTTTGCGATACGTCGTGGAGGAGACGCTCAGCGGACGATCAGAATCCCTAAAGGCCTACAGGATTGCACAGACCATTTTTGGAAGACGGAATTTTGATCCTCAAAGCGACCCGGCCGTACGCATCGAGGCGGGCCGAATAAGGCGAGAGCTTGAAAGGTTCTATCTTCTGTCGCGGCAGCGCGAACCCATCCTGATCACAATTCCGAAAGGTGGCTACGCTGCCTCATTCAGCGTCAATGCGGAATGTGACAGAAAGGCCGCAGCCCAATCTGCGCGGAACGAAGTTCAGTCTTCAGGCGCTCGCAGACCATCGGTTGGCTTCATGGCCACTGTCGTTAGCCTGTCGCTAATAGGGATCACAACGATGGTGTTGTTCGTGCGCCCCGGCTTTTCGCCTAGGACGCTAGGCACCCTTCACAACGAGCTGCAAGCCCCGACGGTGGTCGTGGAGCTCTTCGACAATGCGGGCCGCAATGGCCCGGCGGCACAAGCTTCTCGCTTCCTGAGAGATGAAATCATCGTCAAACTCGTCGCGGCTCGAAAACTGACCGTCGTAATGGATCCTAGTGCGCTCAACCCTTCGGCGGATGGGCGCTATATTCTGCAGGGGAGCGTACGGGCAAACGCAGAGCTCATTCGATTGACTGCTCGCCTCGTTCGAGAGGCGGATGGGGCGGTTTTGTGGTCCGACAATTACAACCTGGACTCTCGTTCCACGATCGGGTCGGAGGAGGCGGTCGCAATCCAAGTTGCCCAAAGCATTTTTCGGCCGCTCAAGATCAGTTACCCTTCGCCGCCACCTAAAATGTCGCCCGACCGAGAGATACGGCCGGAAAACAATGGCGCGCGCGTGTCAGGGGTGATGAACGGGGAGCCTCAGTCTCTAGCACGCAACATGAGGCGCGCTGCGATCCTCGACCGGCCCTACTAAAATGCTGTGAGCAGGCACGACGGAGGAACAGCATCGCTGCCGGCCATCGTTCCTCACGCCCGTCGCCATCGCCAGCCAGTGATTTCGGCCATGTCCTCTCCGCTTTCCGTGATGAACGCTGTGTGTTCGGCGAGCTTGTCTTTCAGCTTCTCGGTCACGTCCGGCACCCTCGCAGCCAAACCCGGAACCCGTTCGATCGCCTCCAAAGCGAGGTGATACCGGTCGAGCTGATTCATCACCGTCATGTCGAACGGAGTCGTGGTTGTGCCTTCCTCCACGAAGCCTCTAACGTGGATGTTCTCATGGTTCGTTCGCCGGTACGTCAGGCGATGGATGAGGCTGGGATAGCCGTGGTAGGCGAAGATCACCGGTCTGTCTGTGGTGAAGATTTCGTCGAACGTCTGGTTGTCCAGGCCATGGGGGTGTTGATCCGGATCCTGCAGAGCCAGGAGATCAACGACATTGACGGTCCTGATCTTCAACTCTGGGATCGCTTCATGAAGAAGCATGACCGCCGCGAGCGTTTCCATGGTCGGCACGTCACCCGCGCAGGCCATGACGACATCGGGCGAGACCGTGTCGCCCTCGAAGCTCGCCCACTCCCAAACGCCTAGGCCGGCTTCGCAATGTCTGATTGCTTCGTCCATCGACAGGTACTGCGATTCCGGTTGCTTTCCCGCAACGATGACATTGACGCGGTTAAAGGTCCGAAGGCAGTGGTCGCCGACCCACAGCAGTGTGTTGGCGTCGGGGGGCAGGTAGATGCGAACGATGTCAGCCTTCTTGTTGGCAACAAGGTCGACAAAGCCCGGATCCTGATGCGAGAAGCCGTTATGATCCTGTCGCCAGACATGCGACGTCAGCAGATAGTTGAGCGAGGAAATCGGCTTCCGCCATGCCAGCTCCCGCGAAACCTTGAGCCACTTTGCATGCTGGTTAAACATCGAATCGACGATGTGGATGAAGGCTTCGTAGCAAGAAAATAACCCATGCCGACCCGTGAGAAGGTAGCCTTCGAGCCATCCCTGACACAAATGTTCGCTGAGGATTTCCATGACCCGCCCGTCTCGAGCGAGATGGACGTCGTATTCCTCGATCTTCTGCAACCATACCCGGTTGGTCTCCTCGAAAACGCTCCCGAGGCGATTGGATTCGGTCTCGTCCGGTCCGAAGATTCGAAAGTTGCTTCCGCCGGCATTGAGCTTGAGGACGTCGCGCAGGTATCTTCCGAGAACCTCGGTCGACTGGACTTGGAGTGACCCGCGCTCGCCCACTTCAACTGCATGTTCGGAAAGCTTCGGCAGGATCAGTTCGGTTCGAAGGCGACCGCCGTTCCCGTAAGGAACCGCGCCCATTCTCTTGTCACCTTGTGGAGCAAGAGCGCGCAGTTCCGCTTTCAGGCGGCCGTCCGCATCGAAGAGGTCCTCTGGTTCGTAGCTCCGCATCCAGTCCTCGAGGATCTTTCGGTGGCGCTCGTCGCCCCGGCAGTTTGCAACAGGAACCTGATGAGCCCTCCAGAAGTCCTCCACCTTCTTGCCGTCTACCTCTTTGGGGCCCGTCCAGCCTTTAGGGCTGCGCAATATGATCATCGGCCACCGAGGCACGTCGCGGTACTCGGGCTTGGAGCGCGCATCGGTCTGGAATTCCTCGATCAGATCGAATGCCTCATCGAGCGCCTCTGCCATTTTCCGATGCATCTCGGCTGGCTCGTGGCCTTCGACGAAGATCGGTTGATAGCCGTACCCCCAGAACAGACTTTCGAGATCGCCGTCGCGCGTTCGTGCGAGAATCGTCGGATTGGCGATCTTGTAGCCATTCAGATGGAGGATCGGCAAGACCGCGCCGTCGCGCTGGGGATTAAGGAATTTGTTCGAATGCCACGCCGCCGCCAGAGGTCCGGTTTCGGCCTCCCCATCGCCAACGACACAGGCGACCACCAGACCGGGATTGTCGAAGGCGGCTCCGAAGGCATGGACGAGGGCGTAGCCGAGTTCTCCACCTTCGTGGATCGAACCGGGCGTCTCGGGTGCTGCATGGCTTGGAATTCCACCCGGAAATGAGAACTGTTTGAAGAGCTTGCGCATACCTGCGATGTCTTCTGACACCTCGGGATAGATCTCGCTGTAGGTGCCTTCGAGATAGGTGTTGGCCACCATTCCCGGCCCGCCATGACCGGGGCCGCAGATGTAGAGAACGTCGACGTCACGGTGCTTAATAATGCGATTCAGGTGGGCGTAGATGAAGTTGAGCCCGGGTGTCGTCCCCCAGTGGCCGAGCAGCCGCGGCTTGATGTGCTCGGGTTTGAGCGGCTCTCGTAGGAGCGGATTATCCATCAAGTAGATCTGGCCGACCGACAAATAGTTGGCGGCGCGCCAATAGCGGTCTGTCAGCTCTAGGTCCTGTCCCCGCAGGGTCACATTGTCTGCCATTGTCGCTCTCCTCGATGAAGGCCATGTTGGCTGATGACGGTGAGCGCCTCGTCGGCGATCACCTGCTCCTCGTCAGTGGGGATGACAAACGCTTCGATGGTACTGTCTTTGGAGCTCAGGACTGTCGCATTTGTCTTGTTGGCGGCCTCGTTCAGCGAAAGTCCCATCCATGACAGGTGCCTTTCGATGCCTTTGCGTATCTCCGGCTGATGTTCCCCGATGCCCCCGGTAAACACCAGCGCATCGACGCCGCCTGTTGAAACGGCCAGACGGCCAACCTCGCCGGCAATTCTGAAACAGAATAGATCGAGTGCCTCCTTAGCGGCAGGGCGGAAATCTTCCAGCAGCGCTTGAGTGTCGCCACTTATTCCCGAAACCCCCAGAAGGCCGCATTGGTGATAAAGGAAGTCTTCCAGTTTGTCGGCATCCGCAAACTCGGATCTGAGCAGGCGGATCAGCACCCCAGGATCGAGCGTGCCCGGCCGTGTCGCCATCGGGATACCGTCGAGAGCAGAAAATCCCATGCTGGTATCGATGCTGACGCCGTCGACCATGCCACAGAGACTTGCGCCGTATCCGAGGTGAGCGCAGACCACCCTGGCGCCGCCGATGTAAGGTGCGAATCTTTGAAGGTAGGTGGCTATGTACTTGTAGGATAGGCCGTGGAAGCCGTATCGGCGTATTCCTGCGTCGTGCATTGCGCGGGGAATTGCCAGCCTTGTCGCGAGACTGCATTGCGAAGTATGGAAGGCCGTGTCGAACGATGCCGTCTGAATAACGGACGGATAGAGGGCGAAGACGGCATCGATCACGTTTAGCGCTTCAGGCTGGTGAAGCGGGGCCATTGGCGTCAAACTTCTAATTTGCGACATGGCGCCGCCGGTGAGAAGCGTCGGACCTTTGAAAATCAGCCCACCATGCACGACGCGGTGGCCGACAAAGTCGATATGGCAATCGCCGTGCAACAGCCGATCAAGGACGCTTGAGATGACCCGGATGCTAAGGCCATCGGAGGCGGCGGGCAGATCGATCTCCTGGATTTCGTCATCGCTGCCGTACTTGAGGCGAGGTCGCTCGCCGAGGGAGACGATAGCGCGGCCGAGACGCTTGGCGGCGCCGGAACCGATGTCGAAGAGGCCGATTTTCAAGCTCGACGAACCGGCATTGAAGGTAACTCCAACTTCCTTGCTCATGATGACCTCGCTCGGCCTTTAGCCTATCGGGAGCCGGCCTCTTTCACCGCAGATTCCAACATCTGTAGCGCATAATCTGCAGTCGCCTTCTCGTCATCAGAGCAGAGCTTCAGGGCGTGGCATCGATGCTTCAAGTCCCGCAGAATGTGACGCCGAACTCTTTCCACGACCGGTGCATGCTCCTTCTTCAGGAGCTCCTGCAAACAGGCGACGGCGACCAGCTCCGAGACCATGAGCTTGCCTTCCACTTCGCCTTGACTGGGGACCGCGAAATGTTCGCCGCCGGGTTTGTAATCCCGATCAGTGGACAGCATTTTCGTTCTCCTTTGCAGCGACTGTATCTTGCTCCGGTTCCAGGGCCCGTTTGACCTTACGGAGAATGACGGCCCGACCCTTCCGGTCGGCGGCCCGGTTCAGACGGTCGGACAGATCGAGGACGAAGCTCTGGAAGTCGTTGTGCCAATCGGGGCGGCCAAGCTGCTCCGGCGCAAGCCGAACACGTGCCGCATCCTCGAGCAGACGGGCGCCGTCCCCGGTCAGGACGAAACTATCATCGAGCCGAGGCTCCATCACGGGAACCTTCAGGGTCTTCGACAGTCGTCTCGTCAGAGCGCTGCGCGCTGCGGGCTCGCCGTGAACGAGGAACACTCCTTTTTCAATCGGCGCCCGCGCCGAAACCCATTCCTCAAGATCACTGGCGTCTGCATGCCCGCTGTAGGCATCGAAGGCTATGATTTTCGCGTGCACCAGGATCTCGTCGCCCTGGATCCGCACCACGCGGGCGCCGTCTTGGAGGATTCGACCGAGGGTTCCTGCTGCCTGGAAGCCTACCAAGAGAACCGTGCACTCTGGTCGCCAGAGCCAGTTGCGCAGCCGGTGCCGGATGCGTCCTGCTTCACACATGCCGCTTGCCGCAATGATGATATGGAAGCCAAGTACGAGATCGAGAGCCTTCGACTGCTCTGCGGATTCGGTAAATCGGACATTCGGCGCGTTGAGTGCACGTGTGAACGCGGCAGCGTTTGCCAGCTCTCTGGCCTGAGCTTTGAACACTTCGGTCGCTCTGGAGGCCAGCGGCGAGTCGATCATGATCGGCGAACGAGGAAGACTGCCGTCGTCCATCAATGCAACCAAGTCCGTTAGCACTTCCTGCGTGCGCTCCACGGCGAAGGAGGGGATCAGAAGCGCGCCGTTCGGATTGTTCGCCTTGGCTACGATCTCTCTCAAGCGGTTGCGGCGAGCGTCCTGCGTGTAGTCCTCGCGCTCGCGGTCGCCATAGGTGGCTTCGCAGACGAGGTAGTCGACGCCCGCAGGAGCCTGAGGCAGCCCTTCCAGCATCTTGTAACGGGTGCCGATATCGCCCGAAAAGAGAAGACGCCGCGGACCGCCGGCAACAGTCACTTCGATCTCGATCGAGGCAGATCCGAGCAGGTGGCCAGCGTTCCAGAAGCGGAACTTGACCCCGCCCACCGTTTCTCGCCACTGCTGGTATGGCACGGACACGAATTGGGGCATCACCATGCGGGCGTCGTCAGCCGTGTAGATCGGCTCGACAGGCTCACGTGACCGCCTGCGGTTGCGGCGGTTGAGCTGTTTGACTTCCGATTCCTGGATATGTCCGGAGTCCTGCAGCATGACCCCGCACAGTTCCATCGTTGGCCGGGTCGCGTAGATCGGTCCACTGAACCCTTCCTTTGCGAGCTTGGGGAGCAGGCCGGTATGATCGATATGGGCGTGCGTCAGGAGAACGGCGTCTATTTCTCCCGGATCGAAGGGGAAGGGCCGATAGTTCAGCTCTTTCTCGCTTTTCGAACCCTGGAACATGCCGCAGTCGATCAGAATCCGGGAATCAGCAACCTCGAGGAGGAAGCACGAACCGGTGACAGAGCCGGCCGCGCCGTGGAAGGATAACTTTGGTTCCTGCATGTTCCACCTATAAGCTTTGACTAGAGCATAAAGGAGGGAGGCACCGCTTCCTTGATGGAGATCAATCTGGCCCCAATCCAATCGGAAAACTCAGATGCGATCTTCGTCGCCAACCAGCGGCGGCAGAGCCACTCCGTAGTACGGATCAATCCAGGTGAGATGGTCCGTGATCGCTCTGACCCCTGGCACATTCTCAGCGGCAACCTTCGCGGCGAGACGCTCCCGTTCGTCGAAGATGGTACCGGAGAGCTCGGCTACTCCATTCTTGACCTGGCAGCGGATGAAGCCATTCCTGCTCCAGCTTTGCTTCGCCAGTTCGGCATCGACCGCCTCCTGGATTTGGGCGTCCTGAGTAGATGGTGCCGAAGGCTTTTCCACTTTGGTCAGGGCGCGCAGCAGGTCTGAACGCGCTATTATGCCGACTAGTCTTCCGTCCGAGATCACGGGAAGTCGCTTCACCTCGTATCGCTCCATCAGGCGAATGGCCTCGGAAAGCGCCGCGGTCGGAGGCACGACGACGAGGTGCGAATTCATTATTTCGTCAACACGCCGTCCGTGAGAGCGCACGTATTCGTCGGCGATCTTACCGGGGCTTGCAAGCCAGCTTTGCAACCAGGACCGTCTGCGGTCGGTGTTGAGCTCGTATCGCCGCAGGAAGTCGCCTTCGGTAATCATGCCGACCAGCACTCCGTCGTCATCGACGACAGGAAGGCCACTGATCCGGTTGGCGAGCATTATTTCGGCCGCATGTAACACCGTGCAGGATGCACCGACGGTGATCGGGGACGAGGTCATTGCGCTCTCGACTATCATGCGTGTTTCTCCGATCCAGAACCTCTTTTCAAGCCGTTCGATCCACAACATCGGCTGAGAAGGCACGGCCGATACAATCATACATCTGCCCGACGCACATTGACGGAGGTCAAGGATCCGCCTGTGCCTCCTGGTGGGTCAGCCACATTCCCGGAAACATGGGCATCCAGAACGACATTCCTCGGAAGATCAGCGTGGCAGCAAGAGCGACTTCGATGCTGACTCCAAGCAAGTGGAGGACCGCGACGCAGCCTCCTTCGAACGAACCCAGGCCGAGCGGGATAGGTGAGACGGTAGCAACGACCGACGCGAGAACGAAGGCCAGAAATGCAGGAGTGGGGCCGATACTTGCGCCGAGAGCTCGCACGGAGAACCAGAGCGTGGTGGCATCCAGAACGAAAATCGCCAGTTGAAAGAAGATTGTCGGGCCTAATACTTTCGGATCGCTAGCGATGTCGGTCCGAACCTGTGCAAGCGCTTTTGCAAGGCGTGCCATCAGCGGCGTGCGCAGCAGAGACCTTGGGATCCAACGGCCCTTCGTAACCGTGACGGCGACCAGGCAAACGGTGATCACGATAATGATCGCGGCAAACATGATCGAGAGCCATTCCCACGTGTCGCTGAGATCACCGGTCGACCACAACAGGGCGAAGGCAAGCCCCGCCATCAGAAGGTAGGCAGCGTAGTAGGAAAGGGCGGCGACCAGCAAGGCGGTTATGGCGATGGACGAGGGGATCCGTCGCCGCACTAGGCCGCGGGCAACCAGCAGACTTCCGCTCAGACCGCCTGTCGGGATCGCCTGATTGGCGAAGAGTTCCATGACAGCCAGTTTGAGAAGGTCCGCGAGTCGAAGCTGAAAACCTGCGCGCCTCGTGACCATCTGCCAGACGGCGGCGGCGCAGGCGTAGGTCCCAAGCTGACAGGAAAAAGCCGCGGCGATCCAAAGCGGACTCGCCGCCTTCAACACAGCCAACAATTCGGCGATATCGGCGAAATGCAGCAACAGTCCCATAACGCTGGCAAATATCAGCGCGCCAGCGAACCAACCGACGATCGTACGTGCGGAAGATTGCTCAGGTTTCAGAAGCAGGTCGTCCGACCCCGCCAAATGTCCCTTCGCGTTAGCCAACGGTCGCCTCCGTGGTCGCCGCCGTCTTGGGATCGCCAGCCTTGCGTTGAAGTGGCGGAAAATCCTCAGGCGTGATCGTCTCGTGCTCGAGCAGCAGGTTAGCACCGGCGGTCAGGTCCTTCATTCTCGTTGACAAGAGCTTCTTGGCGTCTTCGAACGCGCCATCGATCATGTCGTGGATGGCGACGTCCACCTGACGGGCCGTAGCCTCCGAATAATCCCTGTCATGCAAACTGGGGTGGCCGTCGTTCAGCCATTGAAGTTGGCGAGGCTCCAAAACGGCTTGCCCGACCTCGCTCATGCCGAACCGTGTGACACATTCTCTGGCTATATCGGTCGCCTTTGCAAGATCGTCAGCAGCGCCCGTCGAAACCTCGTCGAAGACCAGAGCTTCCGCCGCCCTCCCGGCGAGCAGCGCGATCATCCGTTCCTTCAGTTCGCTCGCGGTGATCAAGAAACGATCTTCTGTCGGCCGCTGCAGCGTGTAGCCGAGAGCGCCGATCGACCTCGGGATGATCGACACCTTTTGAACCGAATCCGTCTTCACGAGCGAGGCCGCAGCCAGGGCGTGCCCCATCTCGTGATAGGCGACCCGTCTCCTTTCGTCCGGCGTGAGCATTCGACTTCGGCGTTCGGTTCCGACGATGATCCGCTCAACCGCCTGTATGAAGTCCGCCATGGTAACAGCGGCCGCGTTTCGGCGCGTAGCACATATGGCCGCCTCGTTGACGAGGTTTGCCAGGTCCGCTCCTGTGAAGCCGGGCGTCAGGCCGGCGACGTCGTCCATGTGCAAGCCGGGCTCGATTGTTACCTTCTTCGCGTGCACCGACAGGATTGCCGCCCGCCCCTTACGATCGGGTCGTTCAACCACGACTTGTCGGTCGAAGCGTCCTGCCCGAAGAAGTGCCGCGTCAAGGATCTCGGGGCGGTTGGTTGCGGCCAACAGCACGATGCCGACGCGCGGGTCGAAGCCGTCGAGCTCGGACAGAAGCTGGTTGAGGGTCTGCTCCTTTTCATCGTTCCCGCCAAACCCGCCGACCTGGCTTCGAGCACGTCCAAGTGCGTCAAGTTCGTCGATGAATATGATGCATGGCGCGGCCTGACGAGCCTGCTGAAAGAGATCGCGCACCCGCGCGGCGCCCACGCCGACGAACAATTCGACGAACTCCGATCCGGAGATCGAGAAGAAGGGGACGCCGGCCTCTCCCGCGATCGCGCGAGCCAGAAGCGTCTTGCCCGTTTCGGGCGGCCCGACGAGCAGGATGCCCTTTGGAATGTGAGCGCCGAGACGCCCGTAGCGCTCCTTGTCCTTTAGAAAAGACACGATCTCCTGCAACTCGGCCTTTGCTTCGTCCGCACCGGCCACATCGTCGAAGGTGACGCCGGTTGCGCGTTCCATATACACCTTCGCCTTCGACTTCCCGATGCTGACGAGGCCTCCCATGCCTTGCTGTTCGGCGATCCCACGAAAGATGAAAAGCCAAACACCGAGCAGCAGGAGCGTCGGGACTGCCCAGGAAAGTATCATAGTGATCCAATTGTTGTCGGTGCCACCAGAGACCTCGACGCCGGCTTTTTCGAAGACTTCGGCGGCAACCGGATCGACGCGAGCGGAGACGAAATGAGTCTTGCCGGACTGCGATTCCTTGAAGACGCCTTCGATCGTGGTTTCCGTCACTGTCACCGACCGAACCTTGCCTTCGGCGACCATCCGCATCACGTCGCTGTAAGGCACATGCGCAACATTGCGCGAGGCCAGCCAGAATGCGACCGATCCCCAGATCGCCAAGGCAGCGACCAGATATGCGATCCGTATCACCCTCTCGCGTTTCATCGCGGTTCCGCCTAGCTGTTTCCTCACGGCCTCTTTGCATATCCGCTCCATGAATTCCTTGATCTTGGTCAAGGTAGGGCCGCCTTGCGAGCAATTGGCGAGAGGTGACGACCGCAGTTTCCTCGCCGAATATTGACACGGATCAAAGACGGGCGAGCGACCGGCCGTAATATTTCTGCGAGGAGGAAGTGTGTCATGTTTGCAAAGATTCTCATTCCAACGGATGGATCCAGACTTGCGGTCACGGCCGCGGAGAACGCGGTGGCGTTTGCCAGAGACGCGAACGCATCGGTCGTATTCGTCTGCGTCATCGAACCATTTCGCATCTTCACAACGGACAGCGATAAGCTGGCGGCCAGCCGGGAAGACTATGACCGGTTGTCGGATGAACAAGCCGTCCAATTCCTTAACGAGGTCGAGTTGCGCGCTCGTCATCAGGGAGTTACCTGCTATACTGCCAAGCTCCGGAGCGATGAGGTGCACCAAGCCATCATCGAAACAGCCGTTCTTCATGGATGCGATCTGATCGCAATGGCATCGCATGGCCGCGGAGGTGTCGCTGCGTTGATCCTCGGCAGCGTTACGAACAAAGTCCTCAGTCATTCGCGTATCCCCGTGCTCGTATATCGATGAAGGGATCGGGGATTTTATCCGCTAACGGGAGAACCGAAATGATCCAAGACGGTGACCATATCCATCCCATCCCCTCACATCTTCCCGCTATTGCGGCTGCGGAGGCGCTTCTGGAGGCAGGCGTCGGCTTCCAAGTGCAGGTTTTGAACGCGACGTCGCGCCTCCAGATCGAGTCCTTCAATTTTCTGATGCGCCGTTACCAGCAGCAGGTGAGGCTCGTTGGTGATCTCGTCGGCAGCGCAGGGAGCAACGACGCTCTTGACGTCATGGGCGATTTCGTTCGAGTTGCTAAAATCGACTACGCCGCCGAAGTGAGCAATATGCTCATGATTGCTTCGAAGCTGGCCTCCGAGGCAGCACATCGCATAAATGAGGAAGCTGACTCCGAATTCGAAGACATGGCTGCTCGAACTGTCGCCTAATTTGGCCTTCCTTTGTATTGACGACATGTCAGGAGGATGCCCATGCAACGACCTCGCAGGCCTAATTCGCCGGGGTGGTGTTTGGCTGGCGAGCATTTACGGTGCTCGCGTCGCGGATAAGCTCGTACTTCACTTGGGTGACCTTCAGGTCGCGATACCAGTCGACGAGCGCTCCCCAAGGATCCGACACTTTATTGAGGCCCGCAATGAAGGCGACGACTGTCCCAATCTCGATCTTGCCCGTTATGACGTAGTAACCGCCGAGCGCGAAGATTCCTGCATAACCGAGCTGAAACATCAGGTTCATCAGGAAATTGAGCGCGTACTTCAGCCTGTAGATGCTCATGTTGGTCGAAAACAGGCGCTGGACGCGGGCTGCCTGATGCCTAGGCGATTTTGGAGAGGTATGGTCGACCATCTCCTCGCTAAGGTGGCGCATGACAGTAATCTTCGTCTTGACCCGCTGATTGATGAGCCCTTGGAGAACAGGGACCAGGACGGACTGCGGGACGAATACGGCGATGACGGCCAGAGCGAGAAGGGGCTGGAGATAGATCATGTAGCTGCCGACTGCGAGGAGGATGCCTGCCTGGAGAATCGGCTCGGAGATGCTGGTGCCGACAAACCCGCCCACAGGTTCCGCCTCCGCGAGCACGATCGACATTTCGACGCCTTCGGCCAGGGTCGTAAGCTCCTCAGGATGACACTCTGTCGTATCAATGACCGTCATTCGAAGCCATCGAACGGCGACCTCTCCGATCCAGCCGCGGTAGATGTTCAACACGAGCTTGATCCCGCCTTCGCTGAGGACGAGCGCCAGGTAGACAAGCACGAAACCGAGGATCGTCCTCAGGGTTGCCCCCTGCGTCGCGCCGTTTACGATCCGCCGTTGAACCTCGAGCGGCAGAATTCCCACGGCGAACAAGAGTACCGATAGTAGCACCAGCAACGCCTGATGGCCCCGTCCCATCATCAAGATGAAACCGGAAAGTCTCCGCGGCATAGGGTCTTCTTTGCGAGATCGCATATCCGCCTCCATGTCTTCCTGTGCGGCTGCCTTGTGTAGTCTGCCCTCAAATCCCATCGCGCGTCCTCCTGAGAGGGCATTCAGCCAGATCTTGGCCTTCGTTTCATTGACCCACCGCAATTTCGTTGCCGACCCGCTGTTCATGCCGAAATCGGTATCTACCAGCCCCATCGTCTGACAAACCAGACCTTCGCCAGATGCGCGAGGGTTACATAGACAATGAGGATTGCCGCCAGCATTGGCCAGTACAGAAGTGGCAGGGACACGAAGCCCAGCGCGCTTCCGGCGCCAGTAAAAGGCAGGAAAATACCGGCGCCCGCGATGAGGAGGCTCGTCGTCGCCAGGGCCGGGCTGGCTGAACTTTCGATCATTGGAATGCGGGAAGTCCGTATGACATGTATAATCAAAGTCTGCGTCAGCAGCGACTCCACGAACCATCCCGTTTGGAACAGGGCGGGGTTCGCCCAGGCCTTGAACACGACCAGCATCATGGCGAACGTGAGATAGTCGAAGATCGAACTGACTGGGCCGAGCACTAGCATGAACCTGAAGATACCAGCTATGTCCCACCGCCGCGGCGATGCAACGTATTCCTCGTCGACGGTATCGGTCGGAATAGCAGTCTGCGAGAGGTCGTAAAGCAGGTTGTTGGTGAGAACCTGGATTGCTGTCATTGGCATAAATGGCAGGAAGATGCTGGCACCAAGGACGCTGAACATGTTTCCGAAATTCGAGCTCGCGCCCATTCTGATGTACTTGGTGATGTTTGCGAACACCTTGCGCCCTTCGATGACGCCCTCTCGCAGCACCAGCAGGTTCTTCTCCAAGAGGATGATATCGGCCGACTCCCGAGCTATATCCACGGCGCTGTCGACCGAGACGCCGACGTCCGCGCTCTTGAGCGCCGGTCCGTCGTTGATGCCGTCCCCGAGGAACCCGACCACGTGACCGCTCGCCCGTAGGAGCCGGACGATGCGCTCCTTCTGACTTGGAGTGAGCTTCGCAAAAACCGTTGCAGACGCTGCCCTGACCGTAAGCTCGACGTCCGTCATTGCGGCGAGATGCGGGCCGAGAAGGATGTCCTTGGCCGGGATTCCGACGTCGCCGCAGATCTTCCGTGTGATGACCTCGTTGTCTCCCGTGAGTATCTTCACGCGGACGCCGCTGGCTTCCAGCGCGGCGATAGCCTTTGAGGCGCTCTCCTTTGGCGGGTCGAGGAACGAGATGTAGCCGAGCAGAACGAGGTCGCTTTCGTCTTCGACGCCGTAGTCCGGCTTCGTCTCGCTGATTTCCTTGTAGGCAACCGCGACAACACGAAAGCCGCTCTTGTTCAGCAATACGGTCTCCTCCTTGGCCGTCTCCAGGTGCCCCGCGTCCAGGATTCCGATGTTTCCGGCATCTTCGTACCGCGTCGAGACCGCGAATATCTCCTCGATTGCCCCTTTGCAGATGAGAATGTGCTTGTCGCGCCTGTCGGAGACGATCACAGACAGCCGACGACGAGAGAAGTCGAATGGGATCTCGCCGATCTTTTGGAAATGCTCGTCGACTCCAAGAGCTTCGTGGACGTCGCCGTGCTCCAGAACGGCGACATCAAGGAGGTTCTTCAGTCCTGATTGAAAGTAACTGTTGAGGTAGGCGTAGTGCAGCACGCGCGGCGAATCCACGCCATGGATATCGACGTGCTGCTTCAGGATGATCTTGTCCCGCGTCAGCGTCCCGGTCTTGTCGGTGCAAAGCACATCCATCGCGCCAAGGTTCTGGATCGCGTCCAGACGCTTGACGATCACCTTGGATCTGGCCATCGCCAGCGCGCCCTTGGCAAGGTTGACGGTCACTGCCATCGGGAGCATCTCGGGCGTCAGCCCAACTGCGATCGCCACGGCAAAGAGCAGAGCCTGCAGCCAGTCTCCCTTCGTGACCCCGTTAATGAGGAATACCGAGGGGCCGAGAACGAGGGTCACGCCAACCATCAGCCAGGTGAAGCGCCTGATCCCGCGATCGAATGCCGTCTCCTCCTGCTGCGCCACGACCTTTTCGGTCAGCGCTCCAAAGAAGGTGCTTGCCCCTGTTCGGATCACCAAACCTCGACCGAACCCGCTGACGACGTTCGAGCCCATGAAGCAAAGATTGCTCCGGTCAAGGGGACCCTCTATCAGATCGTGGGAGGGAGTAGCTTGCTTTTCGACTGGCATTGCCTCGCCAGAGAGCGCCGACTGATTTACATGGAGGTCCGTGGCCTCGAGGAGGCGGAGATCGGCAGGTATGAGATCGCCCGCCGACAGTGCCACGACGTCTCCGGGTACGAGGTTTTCTACCGCGATATCTTCAGTTCTGGGATGTGTCTTGCTTGGACGCAAAACGCTTACTGTTGTCCTTACCATCGCACGGAGTTTCGCGGCGGCCTGGCTGGAGCGATGCTCCTGGACGAATGCCATGCCCACGGAAAGAACGACGATCGCAGAGATGACGATCGCAGCCCGGATATCTCCGAGGGCGTACGACACCAGGGCGAGTGTCAGCAGTAGGGCGTTAAGAGGGCTCTTGGCACGTGACCAGATCTCGCTGAGCAGTGGCACGCGCTGCTCACGACTGACCACATTCCGGCCGTATTGCTCTCGCCGAAGTCGAGCTTCAGCGGACGAGATGCCAGAATGGCCCGAACGAAGCAGCTCGCAAGCTTTGTCCTGCTGGCACTCGCTCATCATCCCAAGGTCTTCGAGAGGAGGTGCGGGCGAGGAGATCGCGTCGGCAATCCGCCTTCCCGCTCTCACATTCATCATGCCGCTCGAGCCTCCAATTTCTTCGCGAGACCGCTAGCCGGAAACTAGTCAAAGGTCATGAGCTGATGTCTGTCCCCGGCGTCGATAACTTCGATGGCGAAGACCTTTCCATCGTCATCCTGTATCGAGATCTTCTGCGGATGATCGACGACGTGGGTCATACCCTTGACCGATATTTCAAGAGCGTCTTCCTTCGGTTCATAGGTGGCACCAAGTAGGGGTGCCGATCTCACCAGGACCTGGTCGCCAATCGTTGCACCGAGGACTTCGACCTTGATTTCCTTGCCTTTCACTTCCTTGTGAAGGCGCGAGAAATAAGCGGCCCATTCGGATTTTGGGAGCACCTTAACGCCCATTACTTCATCTCCTTCTGTTAGGTATCCTGCTGCCGAGAGTAGAGCTTCTGTTGTGCGCGATGTGTGAAGGGGCATCATCTTACTCTTGCCTCGAGCGACGCCCGCGTCCTGAGAAAGCGGAAACGCCTGAAAGAACGACCATGATGCCCCCCACGACAACGGCGGCCCCGGTTGCTGCAGTCGGGTCTGTGGACGGCTCGACGACCCACGGCAAGACCATGAGCCAGATCCCGAGTGCAAACTCAACAAGGGCTTCCCATTTCCCAGGAAGCAAAATGCCTGCGACTGCGGTCGCCCCGGTTGCCAGGCCGGTCAGAAGAAAAGCCCACGCCGTCGTGTCGCCCGCCATGGGGTCCCCGAATGTCGACGGTAACAACCACGGGACTGCGAACACCAATGTTCCCAGGGTAACCATTATCGGATCCTGCCAGCCTGGTCCGTCCATTGAATTCTCCCACGGCCGAGTTTGTGACCGGGTCAGGATAGAACTCCTAGCTCATAGTACATTGCGCTCGATCAAAATGAGGAATCTATGTGGGAAAATCCGAGCGCGCCAAGGGCACTGCGCGCCAAACACCACGGTCGACGCAGTGGATTGAGTAATGTCGTGCTTGGGAATTGGCGCCGCTGCTTTTCAGGAGAACCGATCTGAGTAAACGTCGCACGACGCGGACCGTCATTCTGTTGGCGTACGCGCAAAAGAAGGCCCCGCGGACGCGGGGCTGAGTTGTTTGGACATATGAAAAGGCACCGCTGGCCACAACAGGAGTGCAAGCGTACCAACCATCTAAGTACGATCGCCTGGTTCGGTTCCAAAGCCAGGACGCATTTCTCTTCTCAACCCGCCGTGATCTCGATCTTCCGATCGTTTCTCTTGGCATTAGGCGTCTTGGGCAGCGTCACCTTAAGGACACCCTTCCCGAAGGCGGCGCTCACCTTGTCTGTATCGACGTATTCCGGAAGCTGGAAGGAGCGCTGGAAGGAGCCGTAGTGACGTTCAGAAACGTGATACGATTTATCCTTCTCCTCCTTCTCCTCGGTCTTCTCGCCGCGGATGGTCAGTACGCCGTTTGCGAGCTTGACCTCGATGTTCTTCTCGTCGAGGCCGGGGACTTCCGCCGTGATTTCAAGGGCGTCTTCCTTTTCGACGACATCAACGGCGGGTGACACCACCCATCCGCCGTTCGATCCTCCAGGTGTGCGTCCCAGCAATGGCCGGGCCAGAGGGCGCCACAAGGAGGGACCAAAGTCATCGAACAGGCGGTCGATTTCCATGCGAAGGGACTCGAAGGGCGACCAGATGCCGCCTTGAGCCGGAGCGGGGGTCTTGGATTCTGTCTTAACGGGGAATTTGTCAGGCATGATCATCTCCTGTCTTCCAAGGTCCGGAAGCCGGATCCCACTGCAGTTGCTTGTGCTCGACATCGAGCGCGATGATCAAAGCACGTTCTACAGCTTCGAACTTTGATTCCGGTCAAAGAACGAGCTAGCTGTGTTCCGCGGACCATAATTGTTGTGTCCAACCCAATGCTCAGCCCATACTCGAAGCGACGTCAGGCAGGTTTGATTGCTGCATTTGGTTGATCCTGTGGCGCTTTCGGGCAGTCCGCTTCCGCTCTGATAGCCTCAACGACAGCCAAGCTGCGAAGGGGTGAATCCACGATCTTGCTGGTCGCTGCCTCTGGGAGCATCGCGGCCCATTGAACATTGACACATGTCAATGCGCACCTGTTCTTCAATGACCAATAAGGGGCTTTGTAGAGAAGTGACCTTGACGGATCAGTGGACCTACCATGGAGATTGGAGGACCAAACGATGCAATACGACGATAGACGCAGACTACTCGAGGATCGATACATTCTTGATTTTGAAAGGCTGTTGGAGGTGCGGTCGCGTCGAAATTGGCTCCTGGCGCAGTGGGTATGCAGTTTGATCGGACGAAATGACAGGGATGCTTATGTTGCCGAAGTCATGGAAGCAGGCAGTTCGGCGGCGGGCGACGAAATCGTTCTGAAAAAGGTCCTGAAAGACCTTACAGAAGCTGGCGAGGACGTCGGGGAGTCGGCCGTACAGACGAAGATGCATGAACTGATGTTTGCAGCCGCCGAGGATATGGCGCGCGAAAGCGGAAAGGCTGGAAAATCGCGCTCGCCCGCGTAACGCCCATGTGGGGTTACGGATGGACGGCGAGGCCCGCAGCCTTGATCTGGTAACTCGGACACGAGGCGATTACAGGCGCAAGGTGCCATTGGCGGCGGCAGGAATCTCATGAGCGCGGCTATATGGCATCAACGACAGAAGCGTTCAAAAATAATCCTTGTGGTCTGAATGACTATTGGGTTCTTGATCTCCGCGCTTATTGCGGGATATCGCGGCAATCTTCCGGATTTCTGCACTCTCGGCATTGACGAACATCAATGTCGCATCGTGCAGTTGGCATAAGCTGCCGATGGTTTCGCGTGAGCTTGAGGCAATACGGACGGTCCGATCGTGACTCGAGCGAATCCACCTGGATGGGAGGAGACACAATGGACGGCGTTTCAATCATCTGGCTTGAGGATGTGAAACGAGGCGACATTGCCAGCGTAGGCGGCAAGAATGCGTCCCTCGGGGAAATGATTGCCACGCTCTCTCCCTATGGCATCAGGGTGCCAAGCGGCTTTGCCACGACAGCTGAGGCCTACTGGCGCTTCATCGACGCCAATAATTTGCGTGCGACGATCAGCACGTTCCTGGAAGAATGGGAAGCCGGCAGGAAATCGCTGGCGGAGACCGGCGTCGCAATCCGTGGGATCATTCTCCAGGGCCGATGGCCTCCTGAAATCGAGAGGGAGATCGTTGATGCCTATCGCAGCCTTTCGCGCAGGCTCGATGTTGAATCACCCTCGGTCGCTGTCCGTTCCAGTGCCACAGCAGAAGATCTACCGACGGCCAGCTTCGCCGGCCAACAGGAAAGCTTCCTCAATGTCGTCGGAGAGCAGGCGCTGATGATTGCCTGTCGGCGATGCTATGCCTCGCTCTTTACTGATCGCGCCCTCAGCTATCGCAGGGCAAATGGCTTCGACCATATGAAAGTTGCATTGTCGGTGGGTATCCAACAGATGGTTCGCTCCGATGTCGGTGGTGCAGGGGTAATGTTTTCGATCGAAACGGAAACAGGCTTCGACAAGGTCGTTCTGATCAATGCGGCCTGGGGGCTTGGCGAATATGTCGTCAAGGGTGTCGTCGATCCCGATGAATATCGCATTTTCAAACCGCTGCTCGCCGACCCGGCCCTCGTGCCGATCATTCAGAAGAAGCGCGGCTCGAAAGCTCGCAAGCTCACTTTTGGCGACACCTTCGAGCCTACCCGAGGCGTGTCGACGTCAAAGGAGGAACAGGCGACGTTGGTGCTTGCTGACCCTGAGGTGCTGACACTTGCGCGCTGGGCAGCGGCAATCGAGGAACACTACGGCTGTCCGATGGACATCGAATGGGCGAAAGACGGCCGGAACAACGAGATTTACATCGTTCAGGCAAGACCCGAAACTGTTCAGGCAAGAGCCGCCGCCGGACTGTTTCCTGCCTATTATCTTGGCAGGAAGGGGCGCCTGCTGACAAAAGGTCTTGCGATAGGCAATGCGATTGCGGTGGGTCCTGTTTGCCGCATCGAGCGTGCTGCCGATATCAACAGATTTACCGACGGTGCTATCCTCGTCACCACTACCACCGATCCGGATTGGGTCCCGGTGATGAAACGGGCCTCGGCCATTATTACCGATCATGGAGGGCGGACCTCGCATGCGGCGATCGTCAGCCGGGAGCTTGGTGTTCCTGCGATCGTCGGCGCGGAGAATGCAACGAACCTGCTTCGGACTGGCGAAATCGTGACCGTTTCCTGCGCCGAAGGTGACGAGGGCTTCGTTTACGAAGGCCGCGCGGAATTCAAGGCGGAGATGATTACCCTTGCGGATATTCCGGCAACACGGACCAAGGTTATGCTGAACCTTGCCGATCCGCTGTCCGCCTCCCGGTGGTGGAAACTTCCAGCGGATGGGATCGGGCTTGCGCGCATGGAATTCGTGATCACCAACGCCATTCAGATCCATCCTATGGCGCTCGTGCAGTTCGACCGCCTCCGCGATCAATCGGCAAGGCGAAAGATTGCCGAATTGACATCGGGTTACGCGGACCGGACTGAGTATTTCGTGGAGCAACTGTCACGTGGCCTAGCCCGCCTGGCAGCCTTCGCCTACCCCAAACCCATCATTGTCCGCATGAGCGATTTTAAGACCAATGAGTATGCTGGTCTTTGCGGCGGAGCCGAGTTCGAGCCCAAGGAAGAAAATCCGATGATCGGCTTTCGCGGTGCGTCTCGCTACTACTCGCCAAAATACCGCGACGGTTTTGCGCTTGAATGCCGTGCGATAAAGCGCCTTCGTGAGACGATGGGCTTTAGAAACGCCATTGTCATGGTCCCTTTCTGTCGCTCGATAAAAGAAGCTGAAAAGGTCTTGAAGGTAATGGCCGACAACGGTCTCGAGCGGGACGTGGACGGACTTCAGGTCTATATGATGTGCGAGATACCATCAAACGTGATTCTTGCGACGGATTTTGCGAAGCATTTCGACGGGTTCTCTATCGGCTCCAATGACCTCACTCAATTAACCCTCGGCATCGACAGGGACTCGGAAGATCTCGCATCCTCCTTTGACGAACAGGACGAGGCTGTGAAATGGATGATTGCCAAGGTCATTGACGATTGTAAGAAAGTCGGGACAAAAATCGGACTTTGCGGACAAGCACCAAGCGACCACCCTGAATTTGCGGCTTTCCTGGTCAATTGCGGAATTGGTTCCGTTTCGGTTACACCCGACAGCTTTGTGGCTGTGAAACGGGCGGTGGCGACTGCGGAAAAAAATGCGGGGGCACTTTAGAAAGGGCATCAATTCTTTCTTGACACGGACTCAAGTTGAGTTGCTTTGCCGCCACAATCAGTAGTGCGCGCGTTACACCTGTCCGCCAATAAAGCACCGCAGTATATTACAAATGAGGTTGTCATCACGCCCGCCTTCGCTCTTCCGGCGGAAAACATCTCTTCCACATATGCAACCGCCAGGCCTGGCAAAAGCCCCGAGACTTGACGACTTGACATGAACCGCCTTAGGTCGAACCATGCCGAAAGAGCCATGAATATCGCTAGGCGGGTCCATTCCATAACTGCATACCGATCCACGGCCCAACGCCTCCTCGCGGTGATAGCAGCCGTGCTCTGGGTCCTTGGAACGGTAACCGGCCGCACTCAGGATTTGACGATCCGGTCGGTCATTTCCCGAATGTAACGCACGCTCAGGCGCTGGTTGCCAGGAACTTCGAGCGGCATGGTCGCAATTGGTTCGCCGATCGGCTTGGCGCCAATGTCCACATCGATTGGTATGCCTATAATGCCGGCTCCAGCGCGATGGAGGCGATCTTTGCGGAAAGCGTCGATCTCACTTATGTCGGGCCGAACCCTGCGATCAACGCATACGCCCGCTCGGGAGGGCGGGAAATCCGCATCGTCGCCGGCGCAATGAACGGAGGGTCGGCGCTCGTCGTTTAGCCGGACGAACAGCTTGCCGAACCAACTGATTTCCGTGGCAAGCGGATCGGCACACCGCAATTCGGCAATACGCAGGATGTCGCCGCGCGGGCGTGGCTTTCGACAGGCGGGCTGCGAGTCACTCAGGCGGGCGGTGACGCGCATGTCGTGCCGACGGCAAATCTGAGCAATTGTCACTCTTCAAAGCCCGGCAACTTGATGCGGTCTGGACGGTGGAACCATGGGTCTCACGCCTAGAAATGGAGGCGGGCGGCAAGGTTCTGGTCGAGCAGAAGGAGGCGGTCGCGACGGTGCTTGTCGCATGGATGGACCTTTCGGCGCACTCGACGCAATGACGCGAGTACACCTCTATGATGACGTTCAGCGCATTTGGAGCCACAGCCACAGGACAATCGTGTTCGTCACGCACAATATGCGCGAGGCGGCGTGTCTGGGTGATCGTGTGCTCTCGCGACCTTCAAGTGCAGCACCGACGGCCGATCCATCCAGTCTCCAATGTGGCCCACAATGATGCATTGGGCGGCATCCACGCCTGGGACCGCGTTGGCGATGGCGGCCGCGATCCACTGAGCGAGGACAGTGAAGATTCTTCCGGTGTGCGTAGCGGAATTTTTGCCCGCCGCCGCCTCGATGCTAATGGTCCGACAAGGTGTAATCAGGCCCGTTGGCCCGGCTTGCCTCGCCACACCTGGCCGTCGTCTGCGGGCTCAGCAGCATGGCTGATGTTCTTTCTGGGCCGACGTCGTCCACGCATTCAACTTCCTCTCACCATCTGGGCTTCAGAGCCTCCCGGACCGGGCGATTGCGCGCACGAGGAGGAGCGTAAACCAAAGCGCGAGAGTAAAGGCGAACGCCGCAAATATCGGGATATCACCAAAAATACGCGGTCCCGCGGCATCCATGAGTAACGATCCGGACACAAAGAGGCTCGACGCTATAAGGCCGAGCACGAGCCGGTTGCTGCTCCTGTCGAGGTGCTCGTGCAGGCCCTTCAGTTCGCGCACATGCAGGCTGAAACCCAGGTCGCTGCCTTCTCGAGCAAGCTGGTGGACCCATGTGCTGAGCATCGACGGCAGGTCGCGCGCGGTGGAGGAGGCATCGAGCCTCAGGCGATTGATCGTGGTTGTCCAGTCGGCCTGCTTCAATGCCGCTTCTAATACGCCCGGAGCCTTGGTCTGCAGGGTCTCAAGAAGTTGGAAATCAGGATCGAGGATGCGCACGGTGTGTTCGGCGAGAAACATCGCCCGCATTAGAATGAGAAGGTCAAGCGGGACAAAGACATTCTGCGCCTGTCCGA
>NZ_AZNV01000044.1:0-45585 GCF_000510625.1 Rhizobium sp. IBUN | reverse complement strand
AAAGAAACCAGAGCCTGGCTCGATAAACGACCGGCAGGCCGCTTCGAATTTACCTTCACGCCCAAACACGGCTCCTGGCTCAACCTGATCGAGGGCTTCTTCTCCAAGTTCGCCCGCTCCGTCCTGCGCCACATCCGGGTGACCTCAAAACACGAGCTCAAGGAACGCATTATGGCCGGTATCGACGACATCAATCGTCATCCCGTCATCCACACTTGGTCATACAAGCTCGCCGAGGCTGCTTGATATGATTCGAACCACGAAAACGCGCTACTAGTTGTCCAGAAGATGGTGAAGACGACGATGCCCGGGCCGAGCATTTTGGTCGGCAAGTCGCAGACATGAGTACCAAAGCCCGTATCACGGGTACCCTACCGCGGCGAGCGATCTCTCGTCGACAGGGCTCTACGTCGACTTGCCGCCCTGGGGGTACCATTTGTTCGAGATGGACTCGCCGTGAGGCGCCGTTGGCCATAATGGGACGGCCGAGAATTTCTTCACCGGCTGAGGCCGTGCAGGTCCGGCAGGCGTGTATTGCCGGTAAGTCGCGCCCAAAATTCCGGCCACGTGATACTCATCTTCGCGCTATTAAGAACCCAGATAATTCTTATACTTATCAGGGAATCTTGAATTTGCGACTATTCTACTCCACTACCGCGCCGCCAAAAGCAGCGACGAGATTTTGGGATCGTCAACTTGCCGCGTAAAATGCTATAAATAGGAGGTAGTTGCCTGCTCGGAGCAGATTCCAGTGACCCCCGAAACAACGCATGGCAGTACCTCATTGACAGCAGGCCTTCGGCTCGACGTGGTAGCCGGACTTACAGCAGCGGCGGTTGTCCTGCCCAAGGCGATGGCTTATGCCACTGTTGCCGGACTGCCGGTGAGCGTCGGCCTCTATACGGCTTTCGTTCCGATGATCGTCTATGCGTTGCTCGGAACGTCACGCGTGTTGAGCGTCAGCTCGACGACCACGCTGGCAATCCTGGCTGGAACCCAGCTTGGGACCGTCGTTCCCGATGGTGATCCCGGCAAGCTGATCACCGCCGTCGCAACGCTCACCGGACTCACCGGCGCCCTTCTGATAGCTGCCTCGGTCCTTCGCCTGGGGTTCGTGGCTAACTTCATTTCGTCGCCTGTGTTGACCGGCTTCAAAGCGGGCATAGGGTTAGTGATCGTGCTGGACCAGGTGCCGAAACTGCTCGGCGTGCATATCGCTAAGGCAGGCTTTTTCCGCGATATCGTCAGCGTGCTGCAATATGTACCGGCAACGTCGCTGCTCACACTGACAATTGCAGCCGCGGCGTTGATCGCATTGTGGACGATGGAGCGGCTCTGGCCCCATTCACCGGCCCCGCTGGTGATTGTCGGCGCAGGCATCTTGGTTTCCTGGCTCGCCGGCCTGAATGCCCTGGGCGTTGCAACTGTGGGGTTCATCCCGCGGTCGCTCCCATCAATCACTCTTCCTAGTCCCGGCTTGATCGAGCAACTTCTGCCCGGGGCGCTCGGCATCGCGCTAATGAGCTTTACCGAAACGATTGCCGCCGGACGGGCCTTCGCGGCCCCTGCAGAGCCGTCCATCAGGCCCAACCGGGAACTTCTGGCAACGGGAGCCGCCAATCTGACCGGAGCTTTCTTTGGCTCCATGCCCGCGGGCGGTGGCACGTCCCAGACGGCGGTGGTTCGCGCCGTTGGTGGACAATCGCAAAAGGCCTCTCTGGTCACCGCCGCGGCGGCGGCGGCCACCATGCTGTTTCTTGCCCCGCTGTTGGGCTTGCTGCCGCAAGCCGTGCTCGCCGCGATCGTGATTATTTACTCGGCCGGACTAATCGCCCCCGCCGAATTTGCATCCATCCGTAGGGTTCGGCGGATGGAGTTCCGCTGGGCACTGGCGGCGTTCCTGGGCGTGCTTGTCTTCGGCACGCTTCAAGGCATCGTGGTCGCGATCGCCCTTTCGCTAGTCGGCCTGGCCAGTCAGTCGGCCAAGCCGAAGGTCTCCGTTGTTGGCCGCAAGCGGGGCACTGATGTGCTCCGGCCGCTGTCACCTGACCATCCCGACGATGAAACGTTCGAGGGCCTGCTGATCCTCCGTCCGGAGGGCCGGCTCTTTTTCGCTAACGTTCAACAGGTTGCGGATCAGATCCAGTCGCTGGTCGCCAAGCATAAGCCGCATGTGCTTGCGCTCGACATGAGCGGTGTCTTTGACATCGAGTATTCCGCCATGCAGATGATGATTGAGAGCGAACGGCGCCTTGCCGCACAGGGCATCACGGTGTGGCTGGCAGGATTGAATCCCGATGTGCTCGACTACGTTCGGGCCTCCGGTCTCGCCGACAAACTCGGCCGCGAGCGGCTTTTCTTCAACATGCTTGCCGCTCTGCAGCGCTACTTAGGCGGCAGCATCGACCGCAGCTAGTCTAAGTATGGAACCTATGGCGGTCGTCCTCGCTGCTCAACTGGTTAGCGGCCGTTTCGATGAGGCTACTTACGCCGCCCCTGCCTGCGCCGCCCACAGCCATAGCTTGTTGTCGTGCGACGGATTAGAATAGCCGACAATTATTCCAGTCTGACTGAGCTCCCTGGCGCACAAGGAGGGAACAAATGACAGCGGAACCGGCCCTTGAGCCCAACAAAGGGGTCGAGGTTCCTGAGCCAAAAAAGGAGCCCGACAATCCTTTGCGAAGGGTGGCGCTGAGTGTGCTGCTGCTGGCGGCTTTTCTCTTTACGCTCGGTGTCTTCATGGAGCGGCGCACACCAATGTCGTCGCAGGCCACCGTGCAGGCATTTGTCATCAGCATCGCACCGGAAGTTGCCGGGCGGGTCGTTGAAGTCGGCGTGATCGACAACATGCGCGTGTCCCCCAAGCAAATGCTGTTTCGCATCGACCCCCATCAATACCAGATTGCGGTATCAGAGGCCGAGGCGCAGCTCGATAGCGTAGGCCAGTCCATCGGTGCGTCAACGGAGGCCGTCAACACTGCCCAGGCCAAGCTCGTGGAGGCGCGGGCCTCTCGCGACCTCAGTCTCGAACAGGCCAATCGGGCAAAGCTGCTGGTTGAGCAGGGAGTCTATCCCAAATCCAGATACGACCAGGCAAAGTCGGGCTACGATCAGGCAGAGGCAGCCGTAGACGCCGCCGAAGCCGAGCTAAAGCGTGCCGAGCAGGAACTGGGGCCGGTGGGCGCCGACAATCCCCAACTGCGAGGGGCGCTTGCGGCATTGGAAAAGGCTAGACTCGATCTCAGTCGGACCACGATCGAAGCGCCGGGCAAAGGTGTCGTGACCAATCTTCAACTGACCGCGGGCGGCATGGTGGCGGTCGGCCAGGGAGCGCTGACATTCATCGACGTCGATACGGTGTGGATCACCGCCGCGTACAAGGAAAACAGCCTGGAGAACGTGACCCCCGGCGATCGGGCCGAAGTGTTGTTCGATGTATTGCCCGGAAAGCTGTTCCCGGCCAAGGTCGAGAGTGTCGGCTTGGGCGTCGCCCAAGGCTCGATCGATCCCAGCACCGGTCTGCCGAAGATTTCAACGGAAAGCGGCTGGATCCGAACGCCCCAGAGTTTTCCGGTAAAACTGGTCCTGGACGAAGGACTGCCGCGGGGCGTCCGCTATGGTTCGCAAGCCAATGTGGTGATCTATGCCGGTGAGCACCCGATTACCAACTGGATTGGGTACTGTTGGATGCGGCTACTCTCGGTGCTCACCTATGTCAGCTAGTGAGGATTCGCGAGACATCAACTTGAGTTCCATCACGAACCAAAAGCGCAAGGGATTGCGCGTTGCCCTCGCCGTCGCGGCTGCATTCACTTGGGCGGTCGCCACAAGCGATCCCCTCCCATTTCTATGCGCACTGTTTGCGGCGCAGATGCTCATTTCAAGTTCTCGAGCGATTTCCCTCCAAAGCGCATTCTTGCTGACCCTGATCATCCTAATCGCCGCGTTGATCGTCCAGTTCCTGACCACGTTTCTGGCCGAGCGGCCACCGGTTCTGCTGCTGTTGCTTGGCCTGATTTATTTCGCCTGCTTTCTGAGGCAGGCGAGTGGCAAGCCCAATCCACTCGTTTTCCTCATCCTTGTGGTCAGCGTCATGATCCCTCTGCTGACTATTTTGAACATTGACTTGGGCAGCTCCATTTTGACGGTCTTCGTCAAAAGCATTGCAGCCGGCGCCATCGTAACGTGGCTGGCCTATGCATTGATACCGGATATCGAAACGGTCGAAGCTGCGCGGCCATCTACATCCTCAACCCCGAAACCAGTTTGGCGCGCTGCTGCAGACGCATTGATTCTGCTTCTGGCGGTGACGCTCTGCCTTACCCAGGACCGGCTTGCCACCGCGGTAGTGATTCCCATCACCGTCGCGTCGCTGCTGTCGCAGTTGGACGTAGAGGCTAACGGCAGGCCTGCTCTGGCTACTGTCCTCGTCAACATACTAGGTGGCGTGGCGGCCATGCTAGGGTTCGCAGTGTTGGAACTAAGGCATTCGTTGGCGACGCTGTTTCTGCTGGTGTTGCTTGCCGGGCTCGTATTCGGCGGCCGCGCGGCGACGCCAACTGTCGTGGCGAAGATCAATGCAGGAGCCCTGACTGTCTTTCTGCTGGTGCTGGGCTCCGCTGTCTCACCACTTTCTAGCGGCGCAGCCGAAACCTTTGCGACACGCGTCGGATATATAGCGCTTGCAATTGTCTACACGCTGTTCTTTGCAACGTTGCTGTGGCCGAGCAAGGGAACGGCTGGCAGAATTCGGGAAAGATAGCTTCCCGCGGCGCTGTCAAGCCCGCCGTCTGACGTCAAGCGCAACTCCAACATTGCCGGGCTATCAATTCCGTTCCGCGTGGTCGCGAGCCGCCTCGCCGAGCGCCTGCACACTAACCGCTGCGACTATCCCGGTCAGCACGATACCGGAAAATCCAATCACCAAGGCAAGAATTCGCGCAAGGGCATGCTTGGGCGTGAGATCGCCGTACCCTATGGTCAAGCCCGTAACAAAAGTGAAGTAAAGTGCTTCGCCGATACTCCAGTTTTCAATGCGGCTGATGACAATCCCGGATCCGACCATGACGACGAGGATCCCGGAGAAAATTGGCCACAATACGTAAAGCTGCTTCAGGAGCGCAGCAAAAAAGAGTCGCCTCCTTCTTCTCCGATCTGACACCTGACGTGTTTTCGCCATGAAATGCTCGACCCCCACTCCCACAAACAACCATCCCTGTCCGTCTCTCTAGGCGTTTAAGGACTCTTCTTCTCCCAGCCAGTTCCTGACGATCGAGTAACCAATAGCCATGACAAGGGGGCCGACAAAGATGCCGATAAGTCCCATCGTCAGAACACCGCCGATCACGCCGATAAAGATGATCCAGATGGGAGAGCCAGCGCCGCGGCCGATCAGCAACGGTTTGATGACATTGTCGAGGATATTGATGATTATGCCCGCAACTGTGGTGAAGATCGCCCAACCAGTTTCGCCTTGATAAGACAGCCAAACAGCAGCCGGGATCCATACTAACCATGTGCCGATCTGCAGCATTGCCGTGCCAAAGCAGAGCACGCCCAGCGGGACGGCAAACGGAACCCCCGCGATCGCGAAGCCAATGCCTGATAGTATGCTCTGTATGAGCGCCGTCCCCATCACCCCCTGCACGACGCTTCGAATGGTGCGAACCGCAACATCGACCAGGCTCTCCCCGGTGGGGCCTCCAAGGCGCCGCCCGATTGTTCGGAATGTTGAAGCCGTGCTTCCTTGAGTGGCGAGAAAAACTCCGGCAAGAATAATGGAAAGCAGCATCTGCACAACGGTGAGTCCTAACGATGCACCAAGAGCCGCAAGCCATTGAAAAGCCGGCCCGAGATAGGGTTTCAAAATAATCAGTACATTGCGCGAGGATGACGCGGCCGCATTCCACTTCTCTCCAATCGTCGACCCAACGAGTGGAAAGTCGGACACCCAGGACGGTGCCGGAGGCAGGGTCAGCTCCGTCCAATTGTTGGTCATGGTCGCTATCGCTTCGGTCGCGTGATCGAAGGAGCCCGGCAGATAAGAGAGCGGGACTATCACCAGGATCAGGAGGGAGAGGACGATGAGCATCGTCGCCGTTTTCGGGTGACCTCCGATTGCGCTCGCGAGGCGGCGCTGCACCGGATATAGCGCGACAGCAATTAACGCTCCCCATGCGAGCACACCTATCAGCGGCCACGCGATCCAGAAGCAAGCTAAAATGATCACGCCTATGATAAGCAGGCCTACTAGGCGCTCGGCCCAGAAACCCAGAGATTCTTCTGCGCCCGCTGACATGCGCGTCTCCCCCGGTCGGATTCTGCGCGTTTCAGTCCACTACCACCCTTTGGATTCTGAGTGCCCAATACCCCAGCTTGTGCACCACCAGTGATAGACATTATGCCACCGCCAACTTGCAATATCCAGCCAAAGCTCGCTCTGAAGTGTGGCACTCGGAAAAGACGCCTTCTGGCCTCCCGGAGGCGCCCAAGAGGCAACATCGCCCGTTTCTCTCCGCCCATGGTGTCGGATGCTCCGCCTGAGTTGGTCTGCGAAGGCTAAGACTTGGGCATCGCCAGGACTGCGATCCCGCTCCTCGCCGAGGCGCCTCAAACTCTATGGCTCAAACCTGCTCCGAGGCCTTGAGATCGGCAATAGAAGCAAGCGCCAGGTCGGCGGGCAGGACATGGATAGTCTTTACGGCGTCATCGAGCCGGTTGAGCTCAGTACGCAGTGTCGGGTGACGCGCCTCCGGCAGGGTCTTTAATAGGTTCTCCAGCCTTGCGCGTAGCCGCCGCGCGACCTGGAAGTTCTCAGCCCCATAGAAGCGAATCTCCCTCACGGCCAGTTGCACGAAATCCTCCCAGTTTGGCGTCTGAAGGATCAGTCGTAATTGGCCGGATTTGTCGAAAGCCTGGTCGCCGTGCAGCCGCCGCTCGCCAACCTTTCGAAGCAGTCGATTAGGTTGGTCGACGGCGAGTACGGCGGTGGTAGGGTCGTTGATAGCTTTGGACAGGGCCTTTATCGTTATGTCGACGATGATACGGAAGGCAAAGTTGGGATCCTGCTCGATCGTGCGCTCGGGCCCGATCGCCACATTTTGGGGGAACCGTCTTTTCTCGATTTTTGCAATGTCGCCATAGAGCCGAAAAAGTGGCTCGCCTGACTCTAAGAAGCTCCCGACAAAGTGAGGGAGCTCAATGACGAGCCCGAACCGCTGCGCCTCTTTCACAAGACCCTTCAGATTTACCGCTAGTATGACCCCGACTTGCCCCTATAGGGTATGGTGCGGTCTGGCAGATTGATTGTTCGTCGCGAGTCTGTGTGCGAGTCATGACCGTCGAACAAGTCAGGATAGACCTTTTCGATTACGTCACATCCGAGGTCGCCTATACGCTGAACGATGCTGACGGGCCGCAGCAACCGCGCAGCATGGTCGATCAGATAGAGGAAGGCGATTAGGGAAGCGAATCCAAGAATTCCGGCAATTCCGACAAGAAAGAATGGTGCTTCGGCTTCAAGTCGTCCCAGCACGCCTACTGAAAACAGGAGCCTAAAGATAAAGATGCCCACAGTTGTCCGTATCACATTGTCACGCAGTAGGGCTGTTGCAATGATTCTCGGACTCAGCTGACCGCTGGCAACCTGAATTGCGACAAGCAATGACCCGAAGGTGAAGACGATGAACGTCAGCGTAAGGGTGACGATGGTCTCCAGTATGCGCTGCGCCCTTGGCGTCCCCCATGGCCACAATGGGATCACAATGAATCTCGCATTTATCCAGTCTACAACCTAGATAACCATTACGTAGAATAGCAGTGCGATGAACGGGACGACCCACAGTGTGGATCTTAGGTAGCTCTTAATGCTGTACCACCGATTCCATGACATTCTTCGCCCTCCCGTGATGCCGCCTGCAAGCCTGTGTGGACCTCGCGCCGAGGGGGTGCCCGGGCGCTGCGGCAACCACTCGGGCTAAGCGCCAAGCAGGGCGGTCACCCGCGACGACCCAACAATGGTGTCTCCAAGCTGCTGAAATTCGGCCACGTCGCGGGGTGCAGGTGCCAAGCCGACGCCGTCAGGGTGGCCGGTACTGGGCGTCCACACCCTGCGCGTCTCCAAAAGGTACACGCCGTAAACAACACGCAGTTCGCCCTGTGTCTCGATCTCCTGCTGGGCAGATCAAGCAGCCAATGCAGCATTGACGACGACCGATGTCTCAATCAGCGCCTGGCGGTACCCTGCACGTTGGAGAATGTCTGGCCCGAACGCCGCCTGAAGTTTTTGCGCCGAGACGTGCACGACGACCAGCAGGCGGTCGAGGATCTCTCGCAACGAATGTCGGTCGACCAGCGAGAGGTACATTCCAGGATTGAGGAAGACATCCACGGCTGCGGACACCACGCCACATCCGCTATGTCCAAGGACGACAATGAGCTTGAGGGTGCCGCCCAAGTGCTCAACAGCGTATTTCAAGCTGCCCAAGACGTCGGAGCCGAGGCCGTTGCCGGCCACGCGGATGACGAACAGGTCGTTCGGTCCCTCGTTGAAGATCAGTTCGAGGGGGACACGGGCATCGGAACAGCCCAGGACAGCCGCGAACGGACGCTGTGAAGGCGCTGCGGCCATGCCGGACGCCAGCCCTAGATCACGCGCGCGACTTGCACGACGCGGCGCGCTGAAGTGCCTTCGTCTTTCACACTGTCAAGCAGGTCGGCGAATGCGCGATTGCCGTCGATCAACCGCGAAAGGGCAGTAGTCGCGTCAGGCGGTCTGGGGCGAACGCCGACGTCCTTCTCCTGATACCGGTATGCAATTTCAACCGTTCTCGGGGTTCTCGGACGCTTAAAGGAGCGCGCAGAGATCATACCCTCCTTACAACTTGTGATCCAGCATCATTGTTTGGGTTAAATATACTGACCGGGATCGCCTCACCCACTGGTGGGCGGCGGGTCTGGATGATCTCGTCGAGTAACCATCCTGGTCGACTGCGCGCCACAGCCAGTGTTTTTGGCCGCCGATCATCACGACCACCTCGTCCAGATGCCACACATCGTTTGGGCTCGGCGCTTTGCGCCGCAAACGGCGGGCGTAGTCCGGGCCGAACTTCGTCGCCCAGCATCGGTTCGTCTCGTGAAAAACAATGATACCACGCTCCAGCAGACGCAGGCTCAGCGGAAATCGAAAACACAGCCAGACTGCGTAGCTAATGACGGACGGCGGATCACGATGACGCTTGTAACTGGCGGAGGGCTCAATCATGACGGCCGAATATTAGCCAGAAGCTTCATCACCAGTTAACCTGACAGCACAGTCCAACGGCATGGGCGGATCGATGGTTTGAACACTCGCAAGTGCCCGCGCCCTCGGAAATCTCGATGACCACGGCGGGAAGGTTCGCCCCGATAGGGAGTGACACTTGGTTAAGGCACGCTCCCTACCGTCGCTAGTACAGTTTGTGAGGGCGATGCCCTCACTGAGGGATACGAGCATCATATGACCAAGACGTGGGTTCCTACGGGTGCCCTGCCGTAAAGATGAAGAATGTCTTCATTGGTCATGCGAATGCAACCATTCGACACCGCCTGTCCGATCAGCCAGGGTTCGTTTGTGCCGTGGATCCGGAAGTACGTATCCTGTCCACCGCGGTAGAGATAAAGCGCAGCTGCACCGAGCGGATTGTTCTCCCCTCCTGGAACGCCTCCAGCGTACTCAGCCAACCGGGGCTTGCGTTCGATCATGCTGGCCGTCGGCGTCCACGATGGCCACTCGGCCTTCCGCCCGACAACGGCATTGCCCTTCAGAGTAAGACCTTCCTCGCCGACTGCCACGCCATAGCGTGTCGCGCGGCCTTCATCCTCAACGTAGTAGAGGTAACGTTCGTAGGTGTTGACGACGATACTGCCCGGCGCCTCGCCGCCCGAATACGCAACCTCCCGTCGTTGAATAGGGGAAGTTCTTGAGGCATAGGGATTCCGGACTGAAGAATTCGACGTGCTGCACGAGGTCGCCATCATCGCCAGACAGCTCAAGAGTAGGCTCCGGCGCGTAATATGGTCTTTATCCATTGTTACCTGCTGATTGTGGTGTGCCCTGGTGTTTTATTAGCAGTGCCGCATGTTCATGCCAAGTCATTGCTCTCCCTATAGTTGCCAAGTCGTTCCGATCCGATCGATGGTTGGAATGCGTCCGAACGCATGAAGCTGGCGCAAATTTGCGGCTGTGCCGCATAGACTTCATAAAGCGTCAGCATGTGAAGGGAAGGCTTCTCCACCTGGTTCAACACCACGCGCATGCATTCGCGGACACAAGTCCGCGAAGAGCATCGTAATAAGCTTAGACTCACTGCGCGGACGGAATATGCCGATGGCATGATCGAGCACGACGCCGTGGTGGGCGAGGTGCTAAAGTCGCTCGATGGGGGCTCCACGGATTCATGTGCTAGGAGCAAACATTCAGGATGCCAACGTCGAAGTGCGAACGGGCATTTTGAACGAGCGCATATGCCTTGGCCTGTCAGACCGCGATCGATCGGGTTGGCGTGACCATGAAATTTTGGGTGGCTAAAGCTAAAATGCCGTCGGATTTATTCACCTGCTATTTTCGGCGAATCTGTCAAATATAGCGACCACTGTAATGGCTCCGTTTTTACCGATGACCCTGCAATTTCGATTTCGCCCAGCCGCAATTGTCGCGCATATCAAGAGCGCAACGCTCGGCGCCCTTACCTCGGCGGCTGGGATGACCGCGGTCGTCTGCTTGTTAAGCCTGCTTGTTCCCGAACGTCCGTTTTGGGTAGAATTAACGGCTGTGGCGTTGATATCGGTGGCTGTTACATTTCCGCTGCAATTTGCGCTTCAACGACGCAAAAAAGCGCTTCGTGATCTCCAGAAAGAACTTCAAGACGCCCTCCACCATGATCCCATCATAGTTACACTGTGCGCCGACTCATTTGCGACCCCCGTCGAGCATGCGATAGACCGCAGGCGCGTGAGCACCGGGGAAAACCCGGATGGCGTCATTCTCGTTGTCAGGGTCGGCAACTTCGATGAGATCGGTCGTCGCTATGGACCGCAATGGGCAGATACGCTGCTTCAATCGATTGCTTGGATCGTCCATTCTTCCGTGCGCCATGGTGATCTCGTCGCCCGCGTTGCCTCCGACGAAGTCGGGATCTATCTGCCAAGCGCAACAATGGAAAATGTCGACAAAATCTGCGAGCGCATCCGCGCTCGGGTATACGAAACCACCTTCATAGCCGGACAAGAGCGGCAGATATCCGTGACGGTGCGGTTTGGCGGCACCAGGGTCGGGGACCAATCCGCCTTCCAGGCACTCAGCGAGGCTGCCAACAGCGCGGCCCTCGAGGAGGAAGAGGCTGGCCCCCTCTTTTTCCGAGAGTTGTTTTCGTGAGAGGGCTTTCGGGCCGCCGGGCATATTCGGGTTTACAGTCTGTCGACAGCGCGCCGCGGAGTTTTGGGCGAGACGGTTCGCCGCCTCGGCAACCGCCCTGGCGCGTAAATAACGCGAGTCAAAGCGAGGCGACTTGGCCCGGTTCCCGGCTACGGCGATCCTCTTGCCACCCCACCGCCGGCATTCGTTTCGGTGGCCGCGACTCCGGCTGGGCCTAAGACGCCGCAGCGCCAAACGCTGTAGACCGGTTGCGTGTCCCAGTCGTAGTAGAAGGCTGATTCCAGCCTCCCTTCCTCCATCATCTCAGAGAAGGCGCGACGCACGGCACGGACCGCCTCTTCCCGCTCACGGTCGTCGAGCGGGCAGGACAGCGCGGTGTTGGCAATGCCCCATTCGGTCACCCAGCAGGGCCTGCCCTGCCCTTCGGGCTGGCAAAAATCAAGGACCGTCGTCACGTAGCGCGCAAGCGCCGCGTCACCTTTGCGCCCTGGGTAAACATGGATGCCGTAGCCATCGACCAGCGCGTCGATCCCCCGCCCCCGCAGCAGCGATATAACCGCGGAGGGATCGAGCCGTTCCATGCCACGGCGATCTGCCTCGGCAGTGCCGACATCGGAAAGCCCGGCTGAAATCAAAAGCGCGTCGCCGCTGTGGACCGTCGCCCGCAATTCTTCCCGGGTCACGCGGACGGTGCCGATATAGGCGTCGAGGCCGCGCTCGAAGGCCGAGCGATTTGCGACTTCCGAAACCCTGCGCGGCGTGCGCCGTCCGGGTTTTTCGTAGACCACGAGGTCGCCATTGTAGGCGCTGTAATTTATCTCGTTTCCGGGCTCGACGGCGTCGATGCGGATGCCCATGCCGTCGATACGGCGAAGCGCCGCGCGCAGGTGCGCACGGTAAAGATCGAGGTCGAGATCCGAAAGCCGTTTAACGTCCCAAACGCGGCCGAAACCGGTCCGAGGGCGCGTCTCTGGCGGATAGTAGTCCTTGTTCCCGAGCTGGATCTCGAGGAGGATCTTCAGCCCGAGCCGATCCGCAATTTCGAGCGCTTCGATGCTTTTGCCCACCGGTCTCGACAGTGAAAGTCGGACATGGGTGATGCCGCTTGCCGCTATCTCCTTCAGCACCCGCTCCTGATCGGCGCGGGAAAGCCAGGCAAGGTTTACCCGGTTAATGCCGATGCGACCGGCGAGCGCATCGTCCGCGTCCGCCGGCCGCGCCGGGGCTAGGGTCCAGAGCGGTGCCAGCGCGCAAGCGAGTAGCGCGCGCAAGCGCAGCCTCGCCGTCATCTGCTCAAAGTCCGATCTGCCCCAGAGCATTTCGGAAATTCGCCTCGCAGGCGGAATAGCGGTCAATCACGGCCTGCGTGTCGATCTTGCCGAGGAAATTGGCGAGATAAGCGCGCTTGTCCACCTCCCTGTTCCAAGTGGCCGCCTCGATATAGGGGAAGCCGATGAACTCCAGCATTTCCCGCATTCGGTCATCGACCGCGATCATGAGCGCGGGGGTACCGGCCTGCATGCCGATAATGCAGCCGTGGAAACGGCGACCGAAGCAGAAATCGCGCGCGGACATCGCGGTTCGCCACTGGTTCGTGTCGAAATAGACCAGCAGCTCGTGTTTCCGCTGCCATTTCTCCGAATGCTTGTATTCGGTCCCCCCGGTGATACGCCCGCTCGCCCGGTCATAGACGATGTCGTTGTCGTCGCCGGTCAGAGAGAGATTGTAAGCAACCACTTCGTCCTGGACGACATAGCTTGCGACGCTGTCGGGTTTGAGAAGCGCGTGGGCATCGACGATCGTATCGGCGACGCTGCCGAGATAGCCGCCAAAGGTGATTTTCTGGGCTTCAGACAGTCCCGGATCGGCAAGCGCCGAGAGCGAGCGCTTCATGTCGTTCGGCGAGAAGTAGAGCGACGGGCAGCCGGTTGGCTTGACGAACTTCATTCCCTGCTCCCTCAGGAACTCGGCGGTGAAATAGCCCCGCGTGAGAAAGAAGCTTTCCTTGTTTCTCAAGACCTCCAGGAACTTTAGCGTGCCAGCCGGCAGCTGCTCCTTGAGGCCCTCCTTGCGCTGAATGCCGATGCCCATCACCACGACCGGCATCTTCAGCTTGGCGAAGATCTCCGCTTCGAGATCGGCGGAATAACCCGGCCGCAGGAGATTGGCGGAGGCGAAGACACACAAGTCGAATTCGCGGTTCACGCGTTCGTAAAGCTCGTTCGAATCCCGATTGTTGGCGAGATGCCAGAACGGCAGATAGGTAACGTCATGGCCGCGCAGGCTTTCGGCCGCGCCTTCGCCGATCAGGTAGTTGCCGGTGTTGGCGATCTTCCTGACCTGCGCGATCAGGCCTTTCCTGGTCCTGGCCTCGTCGAAATAGGGCCGATGGATGACGGTCGTGCCGGAGACGTCCGCAATCGTCCGCTGCAGGTAGGATGGGATTCCCGTAAGCAAGATACGCATAGCTGTCCTCTGAACCGAAAAGAGATGGCCTTGGGGCCGCTAGTGTCCGATGCCGATTTCACGTAGCGTGGTGCGGAAGGCGCGTTCACGATCGGAGTACCGGTCGACAAGTTCGCTCGTGTTGAGCTTTGCCAGATGATCGGCCACGAACTCGGCGCGGTTCTCCGCCTTGTCGATCTCGTTGATGTCGACGGCAGGCAGGCCGGTGAAGCCGAGCATCTCACGCATGCGGTCGTCCACCGCCACCATCAGGCTTGGCACCGCCGCCTGCATGGCGATGATCGATCCGTGGAAACGACGGCCGAGATTGAAGTCCATCGACGAGGCCCAGGCGCGCCACTGGTTGGTGTCGTAGAAAGTACGAACCTCGAACCGCTGCTTCTCCCGCTCCGTGCCGGGGTACGCCAGATCGCCGATCATCAGGCCCGATGCGGAATCATACACGCGACCCTCTTCGTTGGGCTCCACCTTCATGTCGAAGTGGAGAAACTCGTCCTGAACGACGTATTGCGGAACTGTGTCCTGTGGGGCCAGCGCATTGGCGTCGAGGATCGCATCCTGATTGCCGCCGAGGTAGCCTGAAAAGATCGTCCGCGCCTTGCCGATCTTTACGCTCGACAGCTTCGTCATGGACCGGCGCATGTTGTCCGGCATGAAATAGACGGAAGGGCAGCCGGTCGGGCGCACGAAGGAGAAGCCCTGGTCCTTCAGGAAGCCGGCCGATTCGTGGCCGCGCGTCAGGAAGTAGTGCTCCCGCTCCTTCAGGATGGCCAGGAGCCGCTTGGTTCCTTCAGGAAGATTGTTCTCCAGGTCCTTGCGGTTTTGCAGGCCGATGCCCAGCATGACGATCGGCATGTTGAGCCGGCTGAGGACCTCCGCCTCGGCGTCCGCGGAGAGCCCCTTGCGCAACAGGTTTGCGCAGGTAAAGACGCAGATGTCGAAGTTGGCGTTGAACTCGTCGAACCCGCCGCCGCTCTTGCTCAAATTGTAGAGATGCCAGAAGGGAACCTGCTTCGCATGCGGCGCAAGTGCGCGCAGAGCGCCCTCGCCGATGAGGTAGTTGCCGGTGTTGCTGATGTTGCGCAGCTCCTGCAGGAAATCATCTTTCGATTCCGGCTGCTTCTGTCGCTCTGCATAGGAGACGGACAAGCCATGGGCGCCATTGGCAAGGCGTGTGTAGTGACCAGGAATACCCGTCACGAGAATTCGTGGACGCATTCGACTAGACCTTTCTGTTTCAAGGGGGCGGCCCGGCAATCAGCCGATCGCCGCAACCACGGGATTTGTCACTGGCGGCTCGCGAAAGACTGCGGCGCGGGACAGTGATGAGTTATTCACAGAGCGATCGCTCCACGCGATGAAGTCCGAGAAGGAGGAAGCCCATGACCGGCGCGCTGCAGTCCGGAGGCAGCCCTCCATGAGGGGCGCGAGCCTCTCGCGATTGTGCGCGACCTCTTCGATGATCCGCGCCATCTCCCTCACCACCAGAGGATCGGAAGCCGCGTTGACGAGTATGCCGTCCTCGCCGTCGGAAATGAGTTCGTCCACGGCGCCGACCGCAGTCGCGATTGGCACGCAACCGAGCTGTTGCGCCTCGGCGATCATCAGCGGCGCGCCCTCCCAGCGTGACGGCATGACGAGAATGTCGGCCCAGCCCAGCGCCTTGATCAGATCCTTGCTGGCGAAGACGGGCGGACGCACGTCGACGCCGAGGTCCTTCAATCGTTCGCTCCAAGACAAGCTGGAATCGGCAAGGATTTCCCCTCCAATGGCCCGGGCGTCGAAGGAGACGTTGGAGGCCCGCAGTTCCGCGAGCGTCGACGCCAGTCGATCGATGCCCTTCTGCTGATCGAGCCGCCCCATGTAGAGAAGCCGCAACCGGTCGTCCTTGCGCTCGATCCGCCTGACCGCCAGAACCTCCGCCAGGGCTTTGGGCGGCACCGTGAAACTCGCCCCATTGGCAACGGCGAAAACTTTCTCATGCGGGACGCCGTAGCTGTGCAGATAGATCTTGAGTTGTTCGGAGCAGGTCAGGAAGGCATCGTAGCAATGTTCGTGGGCAATCGCCGCGAAGGGCTGCCCGGCGGGCCTCTTGAAGGCCGTATTGTCGACAACGTGCAGATAGCAGGCAGTGCGCGTGCCTTCGGCGCGCAGTCGTGCGATGAGGGGATGGACGGCCATCACGTGGTTGTTGATGACCAGGTCGAACCCGGAAAGCTGTCCCTTCAGCGCCTCCCAATCGACCGAGTGCCCCTCTGCGATAAAGTCTTGCCCCAGGAAGGAACCCGAGCCTCCCCAGGCCGGAATTCCCGCGTCCCAGAAGTGAATGTAGTCGAAGCTGGAATCGAACTCATCGATCACATCCATCCGAGACGTGCCGAGCACGAACAGATGGGTTTCGTAACCGGCCGCCTTCAACTCCCGGCCTGCCGCGTAGACGACTTTCTCGGCCCCGCCGAACGAGGCGTTCGGCACGAGTAGTGCTACGGTCCGCTTGCCGTCGCTGTGTCCGAGCGGTAGAACCGGTGATCCCCCAACTTCCTTGCGCAGCGCCTTGTGCAGATCGGCGTAGGGCACGAGCCGTGCTGGGCGCCAGGTCCACCGCCTGCCCGCCGTCTCGCGCAGGGGGCTCGCGGCAATCGCGTTGACGCAATTGATCATCACCTGCTGAGGCGTGATCAGAGACCGGCGCGGGAGACTTCTTGGAAACGGGAAGCGCACTTTCAGTACAGTCGATGTCGGCCATACTTGCTGGCTGCCAATCGAAGCGAACCAGTCCACCGCGTTGTTCTGGACCACGTCTTGGATGAGCCGGGTCGAAAGGAAGATGAGATCGGCGGAGCCGATCCGTTCTGCGCCCGCTCCATGAACGATCGGCTCGATCTTGCGCTGGGCGGCATCGTTGGCAAGTTGGACGAAGACGACGTTGCTGCTCTCGCTCAGGCGCTCAAGATGGGCAAGCACGTTCGGCAACATGCGCGAACGCCGGAGCAGGTCGAGCGCCGCGCCGCTTCCGGCGACCATGAACGGCGGGAAGTGTTCATTGTCGGGTTCGCCGATATTGGCCCAGAACGCCGGGATGATGTCGTCGAGGCGAAGCATCGCCGGTGGCTTGGTGGGATCGGTGAAGAAGGAGATCGCAGTATCTTCCGTTCGCGCAAACAGGTAGCGCGGGCACTCCTCATGCTCGAAATCCACCAGCATCGGTCGCTGGAATAGTGATTTGTGGCGCTTGCGCAGGAAGCTCACCGACGTGGCGCGGTCTCGGTTCGCCTCCTTGAAACGGCTCTCCGCCCGTAGCCTGTATTCGAAGACCGTGTCATGGCACGGCGTGCCGACGAAGCCATGCTCGATGCAGGACAGCCAGAACTCCCAATCCTCGAAGCCGTTCTGCCTGTCGTCGTTGAAGCGGACGCCCGACTGGAAGACGTCGATCGAGATCATCGATCCCGTGTCGCAGATATTGTCGGTTATGCAGTGGACCAACCGTGAATAGCGGTTGCCGTAGTGGGCGCGCCAGCTGACAGAAAACGTATCGATATTGGTGTAGACCCACCCGCAACCACTGGCTTGGAGCTGCCGGTAAAGCGTCTGGATGGTGCCGGGAAGGACGCGATTGTCGGCATCCAGGAAATAGACGGCCTTCGCCTCGGGAAAACACTCGAGAACGTATTCGATGGCGCGATTGCGTGCGCCGCCCGGACCGGCGTTCTGGCCGATCACGACATGGACGCAAGGATGGGCAGCGGCATAGAGCAACAGCTGGTCGAAGGTCTCATGCCGCGGATCGCCGTCGACCGAGATGACAATGACGACCCGGCAGCTACTCAGATTCGAGGCAAGGACGGACTCTATCGCCTCCAGGGCGAGTGCCGCGTGACCATAGAGGGGCATAGCCACGGCGATCAGTTCGGGGAGCTCCTTGTTACCGGACATCGGCGGCTTCCATCGATTGCTTGACCAGCCTGAAGCCGGACACCTTGAGCCAGGAGAAATCGACCGAATCCGTCACTGCGCGGCTGAGGATCATGAGATCCATCGGTCCGCGGACCGGCTGCTCCAGCTGGATGTTGATGTTGACGACCTGATTTGACGTGACTTCGCGCCATCCGCTGAAGAATGCTGATGGCCTGGCCACGCCCTTTCGCGCGAGCTCGGCCACTTCGGAACGCGCATTCGAATTCGCCGGGGCGAGCAGGAAGCTGACCGCCGCGGGCTGACCTTGCGGATGATCAATGACCGCGCTTGCCGAGAAGGATATCGTTCCGGGCTCGATGGCGCGGCTGACCGCGCCCGCGGATATGCCGCTCGGCAACGGGTGGCAGACGATCGCATGCTCATGCTCAAGGAAGCGCACGGTCTGGAATTCCGGGACGATGGGCGTGACCGAAACGTCTGCGATCTGGCTCAATGTGTCGACCGGCAAACGATAATCGATGATGAACTGACCTTCTAGCAGATTGCTCGGCGCAATCATGTTGAGTGCGTTGGCGGGCTTGACGCCGGGCAGTCCCGTAAACACCTTGAACGCCAGCGGGCGCAGGTCGAGATCCGGATGCGGAAGTTCCGATCGCGCCGAATAGCGCTCGCCGGCAATCGGATAGCCGAGCGAAACGCCGACGGTCTCGGGTCCGGTCGCGGAGATTCGCAGCCGAAGCGTGCGCGCTGCGCCTCCGCAGGCACGGGGCAACGAGAAGAAATTCCAGTTCGGCACGAGTTGCGCATAGGGCACGGTCCACTCGGCCACCCCTTCGCCGCTTTCGAGGTAGCTCAGCGCGACGACGAGCTCTCCACTGACCCTGGGCACCGAATGCAGGTGAAGAGCAAAACCGGCCACGCCAAGGCTGGATACCGGCAGCAGCTGCTCGACAAAGGCGGTGGCAAGCAGCTGCCCGATCCCGTCGTCCTTTGGATCGGCATAGGGATCGTGGGAAAAAATCTCGGAAACCGGCTCCCAGTTTCGCGCCTGAAACGCATCTTCAAGGGCCCGGTAGTTTTCCAGCAGCGTTTCGCGCTCCCGGCGCAGGATCGCGAGCTCCGAGGTGATCGAGGCGCTGTACTGGGCGAGCCGCCCGACGCCGCCCTCGGCCAGCGTCCGCAGAAGCGCGAAACTGTCCGACTTGTTGACGGGATCAAGCCGCTGGAGGGGAACCGCAGGGACCGTCCCCAGCGATCCAAGCAGCGCCAGACGCTCCTGCAGATCCGCCTCGCCATCGTCGGAAAAGGCGACGGCGATCAATGGAAATGCATTCTGCAATGTCGCTGAAGAGTGGCCATTCTCGAGGTGAACGATCAGATGCTCGATATCGCTACCTTCGAAGCATGACCGATCCCGATTCGATGCTGCTATCAGCTTTCTCGTCGCCAGTCGTTTTCCAATGCCGGAGGACATCAACTCTCGCACTTACGACCTCTGAAGAATTGTTTCGGAACAAAAACCAAAGACACCAGACAATCAGCTTCTTTTTCAAATCACCGCGGCGTCACGAGCAAGAATCTAACAACTACGATTGCGGTGCACAATAAGAAAAAGCGGCGCCGAATAAGAAAAGAACTTCATATATACTTTAAAAATCGAAGTAATAATTGATTACTTTCTATTCATGAGCGACGGATAAACGATTTTCCAATCATCTCTTCGAGTATACCCCATTGCCGATCGAGGCAGTCCGTCAGCCGGAAGCGATTTTCGACCGTCCGGCGCGCCGCTGCGCGTATCCCGAAATAGCGTTCCGGCTCCTTCAGGGCGTCGAGAATGGCCTTGGCAAGCGCGTCTGTGTCAAAAAATGGCACCAACAGGCCGTTCCGGCCGTCGCGTATGACTTCCTGGACAGGAGCGGTATCCGACCCGATGACCAGGGCTCCGCACGCCATTGCCTCAAGCACCGACCAAGACAAAACGAATGGATAGGTCAGGTAGAGGTGCGCGGACGAAATCTGGTAAAGCCGCCGCAAAACGGAATGCGGCACCACGCCAGGGAAGAGAATATTCTCCCGTGGCATATCCAGCGTCTCCAGGAGATGGTCCTTCCAAGCCCCACCGCCTGGCGGGGGCACACCATAGCTGACGCCATCTCCGCCGACGAAAACGAAGAGCGCATCGCGACACTGCCGCGCAACCTTGGCGGCAGCCTCCAAAGCCTGTGGAAATCCGCGGTATGGCTCGAGGTCGCGCGCGACGAAGGTGACAATGGGAGGCCCGCCTGCAGTGAGCACGCGTCCATCCGGAAGCGTCACCGATGCTGTCGGATCCGGTCGAAACCGCACCGTATCGATACCCTCGTGGCACACTGAAATGCGGCCCTGGGCATCGACGGGATACAGGCTTTTCTGCCAATGGGTGGGGCTGATACCCGCCTCAATGGCCTCGAGGGACAAGAGCTGCGCGATGTTGCGCAGGCGCAGCCTCTTGCGCGTCTCCAGATCAGGCCGATCGTCGGGCGAAAACCCGATGTCGGCGCCTTCCGGCCGGTAGAAGAACTCGCAATATCCCAATGCGGGCACCTGTGGCAGCACGTCTTTCAAGAACATCATGCTGCCCCAGCCGATATGGCCGACGACAACGTCCGGCGCCAGCCCTTGCCGCACCATGGCATCGAGCGTTTCGGCAACACGATGGCCGATTCGCGCGTGGTGATCCGGAATACCCATGTGCCGGGCCATGTGCGGATTTGCGCGCGGGCCTGGTTCCGTTCGATGTCGAACGACCCGAACGGATGGTATCTTCCTGTCTATGGCCTCGGTGATAAGGCTGACCTCGTTGCCCGCCTGCGCGAGTTGAGCGGCCAGGGCAGCGAACTGGCCGAAGCCCCTGCGATGGACAAACGCCACATGCATCGCGTCTAGTCCGCTTTGGCCTGTCCCGCGGTACCACTCACCGCTTAGACGCCGAACCGTGAAGCGTTGGCCCAGGCCAGTTCAAGCTCGTGCAGCGTCTGGAAGGCCGTCTCAAGCATCCGTTGATCCTGATCACCACGTTTTACCGCACGCTCGTAGGCCATCGCCGCGTCGCGGAGATTTGCCCTAAGCTGCCTTCCCTTCTCCGTCAGCTTGATGCGTGCGGACCGCTTGTCGCGCTGGGAGGCAACGCGATCAATGTAGTCGCCGTCGGCAAGCTGCTTCAAATAGTAGGAAACATTGGAACCAACATAATGCCCACGTTCCAGAAGCTCGGCGACCGAAAGCTCTGAATCGCCGATTGCGAGCAGTATCATCGCCTGTGCCGGCCCAACATCATCTACACGAAGCTTGGTGAGCTCCGCTCGGATCAAGCCCGAAAACCGTCGACTTGCTCGCTCCATCAGGCGAGCGAGCTCGAAATACGTAATCTGCCGGAGGTCACCGAACTCGAGATCTTGAGCATGCCCGGGATCTGCTTGCACAGCCCGCCCCCTATTTCCAATTCTCAGATCGTCATTCAGATCGGAAAGATTAAGCACACTATCGTCGTTCACTATATTCTCCGCGTTGGCAAAAATACTTCAAAATTAGAAGTAATCTTCAAATATGTCCATCGACCCCAATTAGCGTGACCTTGCACACCCCCGCCCTTCTATGCCAGATTGGCCGAAGCAATACTACACTCCCGCCCGGTTATAACCAATTCCGTCCTCCAGCAGATAGCCATAACGTTAATTCGAGGCAAATCGCCATGCGTGATACTGTTCAAAATGAGACAAGAAGCAAGGGTCAAATATTGGGAGGCAACGACAAAAACAACCCAGGCTTGCTGATCGCTCAAGCAAAGCGGGTATTCCTGTCCGGGCTAATTTATGCGGCGGCGCTAAGCGTGTGCCTGAATCTGCTACAACTTACGATGCCTCTGTTCATGCTGCAGGTTCATGACAGGGTACTCAACAGTCAGAGCATGGAGACGCTGGTCATGCTCATGATTTTGGCGATCGGCGCGCTTGTGGTGCTCGGCGTCCTGGAATTCATCCGCGCCCTCTCTTTCCAAGCCATCGGTGGCGCACTCGTGCGCCGTTTGAACATGCCAGTCCTTGCCGCCGCCGTTCAGGCCTCGGTCGACCAGGGACTGTCGCGCGCGACCCAATCGCTTCGGGACATCACGGAACTGCGAAGCTTCCTGACCTCGTCAGCGGTGACGGCGCCTCTCGACGCAGCCTGGTCGCCGATTTTTCTCGGCGCTCTTTTCGTTCTGCATCCGCTATTCGGCCTCATCGGGGCCGTCTCGGCGGCGCTGCTCCTTTGCGGCGGTCTGATCACCGACATGCTGACGCGCCAACTCACGAAGGAAGCGAACCAGACAAATGTCGAAGCCATCTCGAAGATTGGCGCATCACTCCGGCATGCCGAGGCTATCGAGGCAATGGGCATGCTGCCGGCGCTGGCAAATCGTTGGCGCGCCCTGCAAATGCAGGCTCTCGACGGCTTTGAAGCGAGCGGGAGCAGGAGCAAGGCGATGTCGTCCATCACCCGCAGCCTCCGCTATTGCATCCAGATCATCACCCTGGCGGCGGGAGCGTTCTTGGTGCTGGAGCAGGCAATCACGCCCGGCGCGATGATGGCATCGAGCATCCTTGTCGGACGCCTCCTGATCCCTTTCGATTCGGTCATCGACAATTGGCGGCAATGGGTGCTGGCGATCGCAGGCTGGCGTCGCCTTCAAGCCACCCTCAAGGCCGATCTTGCCATCCGCCAAACGATGCCGACGCCCCACTCGTCGGGCGACATCGTCGTCGACAAACTGGTATACGCAGCCCCTGGTTTGGATGTACCGATCATCAAGGGCATTTCGTTCTCCCTCTCTCCGGGCGAGGTCCTGGGTGTGGTTGGTCCCTCCGCGGCGGGCAAATCTACCCTCGCCCGACTGCTCGTCGGAATCTTGCGCCCCACGTCCGGCGGCGTCTTCCTCGACGGCAACAACACCTATCTCTGGGAGCGCAGCTCGTTCGGCCAAGTGGTCGGATATCTTCCGCAATCCGTCTCCCTTCTGGAGGGCACGATTCGAGAAAACATCGGGCGGATGGCGGACAGCGATCCATACAAGGTGCTCGAGGCGGCGCGATTGGCCGACATCCACGACATGATCGGACGCCTGCCACTCGGCTACGATACGCCTGTCGGCGACGGCCACCTGACGCTTTCCGGAGGACAGCGGCAGCGCATAGCGTTGGCGCGTTGCCTATACAACCGGCCTCGCCTCATCGTCCTCGACGAGCCCAACGCAAATCTGGACGCGATTGGCGAGCGGGCTCTCATCCGCGCGATCCAGTACGCGCGCGACGACGGCGCCATCGTCATCATAATCGCTCACAGACCAGCCATCATGCAGGTCGCCGACAAACTGCTCGTGCTTGAAAACGGCCGCGTCGCTCAGTTCGGACCGCGAACGGACGTGATCCCAGTCCCAACGCCGGGCGAAGTACGCGAGGTGGCCGCGAAATGACGGAGAAAAAGCCGTTTGCAGCCCGCCCCGACCTTTCCGAACGTCGTCTACAGACGCATCAGCCCGTGCCGCTAAGTGTCAGCCCTCCGCACCTGGAATTCGAGCCATTTGATAGCCGCTCGCCGCTCCGCCGCCTTGTCATCGCAGGGATAGCCACGATCCTTTTGTCCTTCGGTGGATTTTTTGCCTGGGCACTTTCAACAGAACTCAGCAGCGCGACAGTCGCCAGCGGCACGGTCATCGTCGATTCGAAGCGAAAGACCGTCAGCCATTTTGAAGGCGGCGTCATGAGCCGGTTGCTGGTTCAGGAGGGCGACAAGGTGTCCGCCGGCCAGCCCCTGATCGAGCTGGAGGATACACGCGCCCGTTCCAGCCTGCGGTCACTCCAGATCCGGCGCATCGGCCTGATTGCCAAACTGGCGCGATTGAAGGACGAACAGACCAACATGCCGCGGGTCACCTTTCCCCAGGAACTTGGCGATGCAAAGGACGTCGCCGTCGATGACGCCATCAGGGCGGAAACGGTGTTTTTCGAAAAGCGGCGCGAGATGCAGGCGGGGCGGATAGAGGTCCAGAGAAAGACCATCGAGGAGCACCTCGAACAGGCGAAGTCACTTGGCGTTCAAATCCAGGCGACCGACCAGCAGCTCGGCCTGCTTGACGAGCAGCGCGCGGCGATGGTGACATTGGAGAAAAAAGGCGCCGTTTCCCGCACGCAACTCATCGAGATCGAGGCCCGGCTCAGCGGGGTGACACGCGAGCGGGGCGAACTCGCAGGCGACAGGGCCCGGGCGGAAAAGGCCGGAGCGGGCGCACAGCTTGCGCTGACCGGAATAGAAAGCGAGTTTCAGTCGACGATTGCCGGCGAAATTACGACGGCGCGTGTCGAGCTCGCGGATGTCGAAGAGCAGATCACGGCTTCAAACGACGTGCTGCGGCGTCTTGAGATCCGCTCTCCGCAAGACGGGATCATCAGCAACATCTTCCTGCGCACCCCTGGCAGCGCGGTCACGCCCGGTCAGGCTCTGCTCGAGATCGTTCCGGAAAATGAGCCCCTCCTGATCGAAATGCGCGTCAATCCTCGTGACATCGACAGCATCGCCGTGGGCTCCAAAACGCAGATCCGGTTGACAGCCTACAATCAACGTTCCCGCCTGCCCATGGAAGGCGCAATCACATATGTGGCCGCGGACCAGTCGGTCGATGAGAAGTCAAATTCGGCGTTTTTCGTCGCGCGCGCCAAAATCGACACGGCATCGTTCAAGGCCAACCCCGATGTCCGCCTCTATCCAGGCATGCCCGCGGAGGTGCTGATCATCCACAAGTCACGCCTTGCAATCGAGTACCTTACCTCTCCCGTCGTCGAGAGTTTCAATCGCGCCTTCAGAGAAGATTAGGAACTGAAATTAAATTCCGGACAAATCGCATGTATTTTGTTTCAATTTTTGAAGTTGTTTCCAATTAAATTGCTGAATTTTTACTTCATAAACTCCGGTATTTACGAAACAATGTACCAGTATGACGTAAAATCAGAAATTTATTTCTCAAAAATAGACGTTTTCTCTTCATGGGACGCTTGCGTTGTTCTTTGTTGCAATGCACATTCCTGGCGCGCAATTGTCGCACCCGTGCGAGCAACGCGTGCATAGAAACCCGAAGAGGAGAGGCAGATGGCAACATTGGAAGGCGGTGCATACAACGACGCCCTGTTCGGCTCCCGTTTCAACGACTTCATTCGCGCCCATGGGGGCGATGATTTCGTGAGCGGCGGCAACGGACACGACATCGTGTTCGGTGATGATGGTGACGACCTGCTGTTCGGCGGAAAGGGACACGATACCCTGTTCGGCGGCGAAGGCAGCGACCTGCTGAACGGTGAAGACGGCAACGACACTCTCGTCGGCGGCTGGGGTGATGACCTTCTTTACGGCGACAAGGGACACGATACCCTGTTCGGCGGACACGGAAGCGACCTTCTGTCCGGCGGCAAGGGCAACGACATCCTCTATGGCGGTGACGGTGCCGACATCCTCGACGGCGGCGCCGGCAACGATGTGTTGGCAGGCGGTGCTGGCCATGACGTCTTCGTCTTCGACGGCGGCGGCGGCAATGACGTCATTCTCGACTTTACCGCGGGCGAGGATCTGCTGCAGATCTCGAAGGGCATCAATGGCCTCGACGTGTCTTCGCCCGACGACCTGGCCTCGCGCATCACCCAGGTCGGCGGCAATGTCGTCGTGGATCTCGGACATGGCGATACGCTTACTCTGGTCAATGTCGATGCCGACGACATCCAGGCAAATCCCGAGCACTACTTCACAGTTCACTGAGCGTGAACCGCGCGCCCTGCTTCCTCCCGTGGGGCGCGCCATTCCAATACAGAGGATAGCGTGTGACGTTCGACGTATCGATAGACGCCACGGGCGATTTCAGGAATGCGGAGATTTTTCGGCTCGGCGCCGACCTGGCCGTCCTTATCTCGGATCTCCCCCCAGCCCTTCCCGCCGCCACAAGGTGCCTGTTGTCCATGGACCAGTCACCGGTACCGCTGGTCAGCATGACGCTCCCGCTTCGCAACGGGAGGCAACGCATGTTCTGGGCGATGAGGCCGGGAAACCAGCCGGCGAACGTGGATATCTGCACTGAAGACGGCTGCACCATTGATACTATCGTGATGCCGCCCGCGCGCACACTTGCGCCACTCGATATTGAGGCATTGTTCGCTGATCTCGCGCCAGATGCTCGCATCAAGTTCGTCAACAACCTCCTGACTGTGTGGCGAAGCGCCTTCCGCATTGCCAGCGACGATCTGTTCAGCATGGTGGTTGAAGACGCCCTTCACCTGCTCGTACCCGAACCGCAACCCGCCAGCATCGTGTGCCAGGTTGTGCAAGGGCGCCATCTGATCGAGACGACCATCAATCCGGATCTGGGCGACATTACAGCAATCTATGCCGTCGGCGCAGCGTCGATCACACGCTTGGCCGTAAGGATCGTCCTGGGGCGGAATGGGAAACACGGCTCTCGGTCGTGCCATTTCATCACTGAGGCGCCGTCCCCCTCCCCTCCGTTTCTCATCGTCCTTCTGAGCAAGAATGGCGTTGCCATCCGCCAGCTCGCCGACAGCAAGTCTCGCTATTCCGGCCTCCAGAGTTGGTGGGATAAAAACCTGCAGGCGGTCGAGTTGCGCGAAATGATTGTCCGTCGGCTCGCCACGTTGCCGGAAGGCGGCGCCGCCACGGCGATCGACCTGCAAGTTCGCGCACCGCTGAAGCCAAGCCGGATCGCCAAGTCATCGATGCATCCGTCCGGAGAGGTCGATCTTGCTCTGGCGCTCGACGGCGGCCTGCTGGCCGGCGGCTGGTTCCATGCGCCGTCAACCGCGTTCGCCGGCATCGATTACGTCAAAGAGGACGGTACGGCCGTGCCCCTCGACGGGAACAGCTACGAATTTCCGGCTTGGGCGCAAAGGACCGATGAAAAGAGCAAGACCGATGTGACCGGTTTCGTTGCCTGGGTCCCTCTGACGGAATCGCCGGGGCCGCTCCTGCAGCCCCGATTTCAGATGCGCCTCGCTTCCGGAGCAGCAAGGCCTCTTGTGCCGAATCCACAGGCCTTCGAGGCCGCAATGCAACGAAACCACGTCCTGCGCGCCGTGCCCCCACAGCATGCGGTCGACCGCGCCTTCCGGACAATCCTCGCCCCCGCCTTGCAGACCGTCGAGGCCCGATTGGGCAAGACCATCGAGGTCGACCGCACCAAAGACTACGGCACTCCAAAACGTGCGCCGCTCGTTTCCATCGTAGTCCCTCTGTACCGGGTCCTCGACTTCCTGCGTTTCCAGCTATCCGGGATGGCGACGGATCCATGGCTCGCCGAGAACGCAGAGATCATCTACGTCCTTGATTCCCCGGAAATTCAGGACGAGACGGAGCACCTGCTGGGTGGCCTGCACCTGTTGCACGGGCTAGCGATGACGTTCGTGGTGATGAACCGCAACGGCGGCTACGCGCGCGCTTGCAATGCCGGCGCACGTTTTGCACGTGGCGCCATTCTGGTGATGCTCAATTCGGATGTCGTGCCATCCGCGCCAGGCTGGCTGCAGGTGTTGTCGCGTCCGTTGCTGGAAAGGCCAAAACTGGGCGCGATCGGCCCGAAGCTGATTTTCGAAGACGGATCGCTGCAGCATGCCGGGCTCTACTTCGGCCGCGACCAGCGCGGGATCTGGCTGAACCACCATTTCCACAAGGGCATGCCACGCGACTACGCGCCGGCGCAACATGCCCGCGAGGTTCCTGGCGTCACCGGTGCCTGCCTCGTGAGCCGCAGGGACACTTACGAGAGCGTTGGCGGTTACACCGAAGACTACGTGATCGGCGACTATGAAGACAGCGATCTGTGCCTTAAGATCCGTCGCCTCGGGCTCCAGATCGTCTATGAGCCCGCAGCGTGCCTTTATCATTTCGAGCGTCGCTCGATCCGCCGCAGCCAGGACTACATGCGCGGCGTGGCAAGCCAATACAATTCGTGGCTGCATACCCAGCGGTGGGATGATGACATCACCGAGCTGATGGCGAACCAATTTGGCAAAGACCCGGATCAACCCGCCACCGCGGGTGGGAGAATCCGGGAGAGGAACGCGGCATGACGCAAGTGGCACTCATGCATCCCACGCCGGCGCGGCTGATCGATGAAGACCGTGTTCGCTGGCTCCTCGAATCCATTCGGTGCAATCGTTTTCTGCCGCAACCGGATTCGACCGACGTCGTCGTCGGAGACGGTGATTTTCGCACGATAGGGTCGGAGTTCCTCGGTTACTTCATTCGCATGGGCGGCTTGCGCGAAGACAGCCGCGTGCTCGACATCGGTTGCGGTATCGGCCGGATGGCCGTGCCGCTCACCCAGTATCTCGATCCGCAAGGGAGCCGCTACGATGGCATCGATCCGGTCGAGGGCGGCATCGGCTGGTGCCAGCGGACGATCACGCCCGTCTACCCCAATTTCGCCTTTCAGCGACTGGATATCGCGCACGAACTCTACAACCCGAACGGCAAGATCAACGGAAGGGCATTGGCTTTGCCCTTTCCCGATCGTCACTTCGACTTCGTCATCATGACGTCCGTGGTCACTCATTTGCCGCCCGCTGAGGTGCTTGTCTATCTCGCCGAGGTCCGCAGAGTGCTTTCACCCGGGGGGCGCTTGTTCATGACCGCGTTCGTGGTCGACGGCATCGCCGCGGCAAACGAGAACGAACGGCGCGATCCGCGTCTCGCTTTCCGTCGCTATCGCGAAAGCCCATGCTGGTTCGTACCCAACCAGCCACCACTAGCCGCGATCGGCTTCGAAGATGGCTTTCTGGACAAGGCGCTGGAACGGGCCGGCCTCTCCGTCGCGCTCAAATCGCTTGGCCGTTGGCGCGGCACAAGCGCTGGCCACCATCAGGACTTCATCGTGGCGAAGCGCCGGGGAAATGGTCGATGAGCAAGCGCATTCTGGTGGCCGCCCATAACCATCCGTCGCTCCATCCGGGTGGAACGGAGATATTCGCCCACGACTTGTTTCGCGCCTACCAGCGCGCGGGCAATGAGGCTCTGTTTCTCGGTGCCACGAACCAGATCCATCGCGAGGCGAGGCCGGGCACGAGCTTTCAGGGCATCGGCCCGGCAGGAGACGAGGTCCTGCTATGGTCGGGACACTTCGACCATTTTTTCATGAGCCAGATCGACCTCTATGGCGTAGTGCCCGACATTACGGAGTTGCTGCGCGAATTCCGGCCGGATGTGGTCCACATCCACCACCTGCTGCTGCTTGGCGCTGAATTTCCTCACATTATCCGCCGCACCCTGCCCCACTGCCAGATCGTCATGACGCTCCATGACTACTACCCGATTTGCCATCATGACGGGCTGATGGTGCGCACCGGCAGCAAGGAGCTTTGCCATCAAGCCAGCCCGGACCGCTGCCATGCCTGCTTCAAGGACATTCCCATCGATCGCTTTGTCCTGCGCGAACGGCACCTGAAGGCCCTCATGAGCACGATTGACCACTTCGTATCACCAAGCGCTTTTCTAAAGGATCGCTTCGTGCAGTGGGGATTGGACAAAGATGCGGTCAGCGTCATTCCGAATGGCATCCCCGTCCGAAAGGCCGGCGCGCAACGGGAGCTGCTCGAAGGCGGGCGGCCTATCTTCGGCTATTTCGGAAATCTCAATCCCTGGAAAGGGGTGACCGTATTGCTCGACGCCGCGCGCCAGCTTCTGGCCGATGGCCACGAATTCGAGCTGCGCGTCCATGGCGGCGCGCCCTTCCAGAGCAAGACCTTCGTCGACGAGGTCGATCGCCGCTTCGCCGAAACGGCGGAATGCGTTCAGCCCCGGGGTCCTTATCGACGAGAAGATATCGGCGACCTGGTGGCCGCGGTCGATTGCACCATTGTTCCTTCCATCTGGTGGGAGAACGCGCCGTTGGTCATTCAGGAAGCCCAGGCTCAGGGGCGTCCGGTCATCGCCAGCAATATCGGGGGCATGGCTGAAATGATCGAGCACGGCGTCAACGGCCTGACTGTGCCACCCAACGATGCGCGAGCACTCGCCGCGGCTATGCGGAGCATATTGGAACAGCCGAACCTGCTGCGCCAGTTCGCCGAAAACGCTCGCAAGCCCGACGACATCGATACGACCGCCCGCCGCTACCTCAAGCGGATCGAGCCGGCACTGCTTCCGGCATAGGAGAACTCATGGCAAGTCCCGCTGAACGACCGGATGCCGCATCCGAACAGGGCAACGCCAAGCCGATGAACGGCCGGGTGGATGCCATCGACATGGGCCGGATCTTCGGCTGGGCGTTCGACCCGGTTTCGCCGGACCAACGACTGACCATCCGTGTCCTGCTCGATGGAAAGATGATTGCCGAAACGGTTGCCGATCGCAATCGACCCGACCTGCGGCGCAACGGTATTGGCGACGGCAATCACGCATTTGAAATAGCGCTACCGGATCCCGTCCAGTCGCGCGCGAACGATCTCGTGGTGGTGGCGCGAAACGGAAGCGGTTCCGAGCAGCCCTTGCGCGTTCCCCAACCGGACGAGCAGGCGGCCGAAGCCCTGATCGCCGCGCCGCTGGCGAAAGTGCTCGACAAGCTCGACCTATTGATGGCGTCGCAGCGGCAACTGCAAGTCTCGCAGCGCGCTCTACAGCGCGCACCTGATGTGGACCAGACTGAGACCGGCCTGACCGACGTCAGAAATGCCGTCGAAAGTCTCTGGGTGAATATCGGCCAACGGCTGAATGATCTCGATGTCCACGTGATGCGGCTGGATGGTGTGGTGGCGGGATTGGAGAAGAACCTGAGCGCGTTGCAGAAGCGCAAGAACGGCGAGTTGAAACCCTTGCTGCTGTTGCTGTTCGCTCTTGTGGGATTTACCGCGGGCGCCGGCCTCGCGCTGATTGCCAGGATCTGACACGGGGAGTTTAAGGCGTGCTTGTTACAGAACAGTCCCCCGCGAACCCCATGGCGCTCAAGCATGGCGCCAGCAGGATGTTGCGCCCTGGAAAGGTCATTGGCTGCCGCGTAGACGAGACCACCTTGCTGATCATCGGTCTCGGTCGTGTCCTGGCAGGCGAAGCGATGGCTGGCGAAGTGATAGTCGGCGTCGACGGCGATCAAACGGGCACGCGAAGCGCGTTTGTCTCGGAATGGCGACTGGCCGCTCCTTCCCCAAGGGCAAAGCACGGCTTCGCGGCGCTCCTGAAGACCGAGGGCACAGACCGCGCCATGACTGCGACACGGTTCGGCGAGGAGGAAACGGGCATACGCTATATCTTTGCGCCCCGACTTGCCTCCGCGGAGGAAGCAGCCGCGATCGTGGCCGAAACCGCTGGACCTCAGTCAGCCGCCGTCATTGACCGCCTTGTGGACGTTATGATGGCCGGCAACCCTAACCGCCGTGGACTTCTTTCCATCACCACGCTTCTACAGGCAGCCCACGCAAACGATGGTTTCATCGAGTTGATTGGTGAAAGCCATGAAGGCGCGACGTTCCTGCAGGGCTGGAGCCGCGGCATGGTGCCCGGCCCTTGCCGAGTATCGGTGGTTGGCAACGCGACACCGTTTACAACGGAGTGCGGCATCGCCGTCTTTTCCCGCCAGGATGTGCCCGATGGCGCCCCGGGTTTTGTCGGTCTTCTCGCGGCAACCAAGGATGTCCGCGCGCACGACATCGAAGGTCTGGCCTTTCGGGGGCGCGCTGGCTGGAGGTATGCCCCAGTCCACCCCCGAAAGCGCATCCTCGGCCCGCTGGAGACGCCCGAACACGTCAGGTCAATCCTGCCGCGCGCACACGGTGCGCCAGACATGCTCCTATCCCTGCGAGCGACCGCTAACAGCTTTGATGGCAAAGAAACCGTCTCCAGCCTGCCGCTTCCCGTCCGGATGGGAATAGACAATATGTTTGAGGCTGATGGAGGAAAGCTCCTCGTCTCCGGTTGGCTTTATGATCCCGACGCCCACGTCACGGCGGTAAGACTTCGTAGGGGTGACGGCGCGGCTTGCCTCGACGAACGCTGGACGCGCCTCGATCGCCCCGATGTCACCGACAGTTTCAATGACCAGCAGCACTTCGCGCCGAGCATTCGAGGTGAACAGCGTGCCCATGGGTTCATCGCCCACGCCCATTTGCCGAGTGAAGATCATGGTGCGCCTCTCTACTTCGAACTGACGCTACGCGATTCGCGTCGTGCGTTCTTGCCAGTCAAACCAACGCGGGTTTCGGCGCGCCTGGCGGCATTGCGCCAGATCGGTTCCATCGATCCGACGAACTGTGCGTTGCCTGCGATCGTCGACGCACAAATTGTACCGTTCCTCAGCGAATCCGGACGGTCGACGCCGGTCACCGACGCCGTCCTGGACGCTGGCGCCTTCGATCAGGAGAGCAGCCCGCCGATCGTCATCGGCGCTGGGGAGGGAGAGGAGAACATCGCCCCGCTGCTGGCCTTGCTCGCGCTGGATCCGGAGACCCGACGCGCGCCGATCGTGATCGCCATGCCTGCCGATCGCTTTCGCAGACAAGCCGCCCGCCTCAAGGAACTCGTACGATTCTATGGCCTCTCGGCCAGGTTCGTATCGGTCAAGGGCGCAGGCGACTTTTACGACATGCTTGAAGCAGGCACGCAGGCACTCTCCTGTGAAACGGTCGTGTCGCTTTCCGCCTCACTGGTCCCGCGCGGGACAGGCTGGTACGGCAAGCTCTTGGCCACGGCTTTGACCGTGAAAGGAAGCATCATCTCGCCTGTCCTGGCTTACGAGGACCATTCCGTTCGCTGGGCGGGAAACTGGATCGATGTTGACAACGGCGATCGGCAAGTTGTGGGTCGCTATGCCGGATATCCGCTCAAAGCAGTGACCGAAATGAAACTGATCCGCATCGCGGCGGCCTCGCTCGAATGCTGCGTCACGCCCCGCGACGCCCTGACACGCTTGGGCGGTTTTTCCGGTGGCTATCTGGGCGTGCAGGAGAAAGGCCTGGATCTCGGTCTCCGTCTCAGTCGGTCCGGCATCAACTCCTATTTGCTGCCATCGGTGCAGTTATGGGGCTGCGACGACGCATGCGACTGGAACAGTCCGGCAATGGCGGCTCTGGTGGCAGAGATAGATCAAAAGATCTTCAAGAGCCAATGGTCGCCTGTCCTCGTAGGTGAAAAACGCCCAGAAAAGAGACCCGCATGAACGAGCAGCTTCGTGTCCTTGTCGTCTCGCATGCTCACCCGACAGTGTCGCTCGGCGGCGCAGAAATCGCTTCGCACAACCTGCATCGTGGCCTGAACGCATTGCCGGACGTCAGGTCGGTTTATCTGGCCCGGGTCGGCCACCCGGTACCCCGGCATGCCGCGTCCGCGCTGATGAGCTATCGCCTTGCCGAAGATGAGTTACTATTTCACACGGACGACTACGACCACTTCTTGTTGTCCAATGGCGATACGCAGGCGATCACTCGGGACCTGTTGCGCTTCGCGCGGGATCTCAGGCCCCATGTCGTGCATTTCCATCATGTTCTCGGTATTGGTCTCGAAGCGCTCTATGCCCTTAGAGAGGCATTTCCTCACGCGGCCATACTGGTCACATTCCACGAATACCTTTCGATCTGCCACAATCACGGGCAAATGGTGAAGCGACCTTCCGGCCAACTCTGCGAAACGGCCTCCCCCATCGCCTGCCACGGCTGTTTTCCCGACATCCCTGTCTCGCATTTCCTGAAGCGGGAGTTGTTTGCACGCGGGATGCTTGGCCTTGCCGACGCCTTCGTTTCGCCCAGCCGGTTTCTTGCAGAGCGCTACATCAAATGGGGCATTGATAAGGACAAGCTCTGCGTGATCGAAAACGGGATCGCTTTGGAAGCTGTTGCCCCCGCGCGCGAACTGCAAGGTCTCAAGCCGCGTCGCAACCGCTTTGCCTATTTCGGCCAGATGACCCCATTCAAGGGTGTCGACGTTCTGATTGACGCTATTTTGCGCATCCCGAAGGACATATGGGGCGACGACTCCTGCCTGATGATCTTCGGCGGCAACCTCGAGCGACAGCCGGTCGAATTCCAGGAACGGATGAAGAAGCTTATTGCAGACGCGGGCCAGCGCGTCCGATTCTATGGTGCTTACCAGAACGCGGACGTGCCGCGCCTGATGCGTTCGGTCGACTGGGTGGTTCTACCGTCCGTCTGGTGGGAAAATTCGCCCGTTGTGATCCAGGAGGCCCTGCTACATCGCAGGCCGATGATCTGCTCCGACATCGGCGGGATGGCCGAGAAGGTGCGGAATGGACAGGACGGCCTGCACTTCCGCGCAGGAAGCAGCCAGGATCTCGCGGACCGCATCGTTGAAGTATTGGGCGACAACCAAACCTGGGATCGGCTACGCGCGTCCATGCGACAACCCGCCGACCACCTCGGTTGCGCGCGCGACCACTTCAAGCTCTACCGCACGCTGCTGCGGCAGAAACGCGATGCGGCCATGGCGGAAAATCCTGCGCTTCTCTCGCACGCGCTTTGACCAGGCTCACCCGCGCCGACGTCGGTTCCTCCGTCAGCGTGGAGATCGAGCCCCTCGCCGCTGGGTGGTCGGTCACCTGAACAGCGCATTGGAAAGACGTCGCGTGAGACGGATCACGGGATCTGCTTCCGGCCTTTGCACTTGTTTTCCTCGTAGTTCCAAAAACCAGTGTACTCCTTTGGCAGACCCGCATTGGTCAGACGGCCAGCCCGCGGGTGGAACGGAGATGGGCTTCACCCACCGCGAGGCAACATTTCGATCACGAAAGCGCGGTGCCATCCGCCCTGCGGCTACGTGCAATACGGCCGTCCAGTTCCGTAAGCCGGCCGGCGAAGCCAGCATTTTCCGGCTGACACGTCATGGCGTCCACAAGCATGGTCCGCGCTGTCGCAAGCTCACCGTCTCGAATATGGCGGTTGGCCCGATGATAGAGGAAGTTTGCTCGCTCGACCGAAGAAAACGACGAACCGAAGCGCGCATGAAATCGGTCGGCCCACGCAGGATGGCGGGCTATCGCCGTCACCGCGATCTGATAGGGTCGCATCGGCGCCACCACGCGGGCAGCTCGGGCCAGAGCGCGTAGCCCCCGAAGATCGTCTCCGCGGCAGGCCTCGATCAACGACAGCGCGCGCTCGGTTCCGGTAAAAGCCCGAACGGTGCCATGGCCGGTCATGTGGACCGGCACGAGGTGCGTCCTCTCCTGCAGCGTCGCAATCCGCGCGGCGTGCCGGTGGTCAACGGCGTGGAACGGATCGAAGAAGAGATAGGCGCGCCCAGCCGCGTGATCGGGCGCGATCCCCATATTGGCGTGCAGGTCGGGCGAGAAATGCCGTGTGAACCGCCCGTCGAAGGGAGCGACCTTCGGATCTATCGAAACTTGCGGGCAAAAGGCGATGGCAACGGAGGCGTTGAAGCGCCCACGGTAGCGCAACGCCGCGTAACCGCCCTGCGAGTGCCCGTAAAGTATTCGCTCCGGTGCCGCACGAAGAATGGGTGCGGCAGCTTCGACTGCCTTGACGACGCTCGCCGCCGGAAACCAGTTCGGTCGTCGACTGATGAAGCCCAGCGCCGAAATATTGGCTTTCTCGCAGAATCGCTGCGCCCAGAACCGGCTCCCGTTCGCCGTCATTTCCATCTCATTAAAGGTGACCAGAAAATATGGAGATGACCCTGGACGATGTATCACCTCAAGGTTCTCGTCCGAAAATATGCGCATACCATCCACCCAAGCACCTTATCCAACAAATATACTTCAATATTTGGAATATACTTACTATTCTTACAATTAGACAGAAACTCTATTACGAAATCAACCCGCTTCGTCACCGAAGTGCACGCGGATCTCATCGACAAGTTGGAGGCCGGCGAGATCGACACGGAGTCCAAAAAGAAAAAGCTCCTCGACGCTTACGCAGAGGAGCTTCTGTGCAAATATCCGCAGTGTGAGAATTTGCGAGTTTTGTTGGTTGCAGGGCCTGAAGCCACAGAGACTTGTAAATTGGATTGATCATTACCGATGATCGACCCAAGGCGTCTTAATCGGGCTACCTTATTGCCATCCGTGCCTGCAATTTTTACGCGACATGCTTTCCAAAATCACACAAATGGCCGCGAACTGGCTGGACGCATGAGCTCGCACCCATCAGCAGCTTACGCAGTGATCGGCAAGCCAGCTCAGTCACGGCCGAGTTCACGACTGAGCCAGCCATTAGATTAAGCAGCGTCGGGACGGTGAAGTGTTTTCACCTCTAGAAAATCTTCCAATCCGAATACCCCGCCTTCGCGGCCGTTGCCCGACTGCTTGTAGCCGCCGAACGGACTCCCATAGCGATGGGGCGCGCCGTTGATATGAACCATGCCGGCGCGCAGTCGTCCTGCCACACGCTCGGCGCGGGCTGGATCGCTGGTCTGCACGTATGCCGCCAGCCCGTAGCTGGTATCGTTGGCGTTTGCGATCGCCTCCTCTTCGGTCTCAAACGGCATGATAGCCAAGACCGGACCAAACACTTCCTCCCGGGCAATCCGCATGGAGTTGTTGACGTCGGCAAAAATCGTCGGCTTGACGAAATAGCCGGTTTCGAAGCCCGACGGCTTGCCGGCACCACCGACGAGGAGGCGCGCGCCCTCCGCGATGCCGGCCTCGATCAATGCCTGCACGCGGCCATACTGGACGTCGCTGACAAGCGGCCCGATGTGGCCACCTTCCTCCGCGGGGTTTCCCACGGTGGCACTGCCGCCAACGCGCTGAGCGATCTCGACGGCCCTGTCGTAGACCGATTTCTGTACCAGTAGACGAGTTGGCGCGTCGCAGGATTGTCCGGAATTGTTGAAACATTCGAGGACGCTGCCAGTGACGCGGTCTTCGAGATCGGCGTCCTCAAAGACGAGATTGGGAGATTTGCCGCCGAGTTCCAAGGTGACACGCTTGACGGTATCCGCTGCGTCCTTGCTGACGGCGATGCCAGCACGCGTCGATCCGGTGAAGGACATCATGTCGACGTCCCTGTGCCTCGAAAGGGCGGCGCCGGCATTAACACCGTCGCCATTGACGAGGTTGAAGGTGCCGGCTGGGAAGCCCGCCTCATGTACCATCTCCGCATAGAGCATGGCGTTGAGCGGAGTGAACTCGGAGGGCTTCAGCACGCAGGTCGAGCCTGTTGCCAACGCCGGAACCACCTTCAGCGCGATCTGGTTGATCGGCCAGTTCCAGGGGGTAATGAGGCCGCAGACACCGATCGGCTCCCGCAAGAGCACGTCGCCGTTCGACAACACGTCGCGCACCTTCAATTGCTTCAGTGCATCGATGAAGCCCTGCAGGTGACCTACGCCAACATCAGCCTGCTGCTCGCGGCTCATGGTGATCGGCGCGCCGAGTTCGAGTGTGATCGTCTGTGCCATCTCCTCGTAGCGGCGCTTGTAGATCTCAAGCAGCCTTTCGAGAAGCGCAAGTCGTTCCTCCACGCTCGTGCGACTGTACGTGGCAAACGCAGTCTTCGCGGCAGCAACCGCACGATCGATATCGGCGGGCGTGCCCATGGAAATCACCGCGACCGGCTTCTCGGTCGCCGGATTGATAACCTCCAGATCGTTGGCAGCAAGCGGCGCTACCCATTCGCCATTGATATAGAATTTGCGCTTGTCGAGCATGTCGTTACTCCCGTCATACTTTGTTCTGTTTTGCGTTCAGCCAGTCCGTGACCAGGCGGCGATACTTCTCGCCGCTGAAACTTGGAAAATGGCCGCCGTGTACCGTTCTGGCCGGAATTCCCAGGAGCCGCTCCATCGATGCGAGGTAATCATCGGCGTTCGAGTGGTAGGTGTCCTCGATCAACGGCCCGTCGTAGAGGATGTCTCCCGAAAACAGCGTTTCTGTTTCGGCTTCCCACAACGCGATTCCGCCCGGTGAGTGACCCGGCGTGTGGATAACCTCGAACCTACGGTCGCCGAGATCGATCACATCGCCATCCTCCAGAATGCGCGTGGCCGGCGCCTTTTTCACGCCATAGCACTTCGAGCAATAGGGCTCGGGCGGCAGCGCGTCGAAGATATCGTCGGTCACGTAAGGATCAGCAAGCGTGTTTTGCCGGGTAGGGTCGGCGAGCAGATCGGCCTCCGCCGAATGGACGGCCCGGCATTCAAACTCGTGATGGCAACCGATATGGTCGAAATGGGTGTGGCTCGCGACGGCAATCAGATCCCGCTCGGTGACGAGCGGCACCCATTCGCGCAGCGAAACGACCCCCATGCCGCTGTCGACCAGCATATCCCGATCCCGTCCGCGCACATGCCAGACGTTGCAGCGATAGAACTCCTGAATGAAGGGCTCGGAAATCTGCGTGACATCGTCGGCCAGCCGCTTCAGCTCATACCATCTGTGCGCAGCGATCCGTTCCATCGTCTGCGCCTATGCCTGTTTCGACGGCAGGGCGACGATATCACCAACGTTGACCGCAAGCGTGAGCAGTTGGCCTTCGGCGACGACGGTTGATTGCGGCATATGCGCGACGATGCTGATATCAGGAGCGCCATTGGGCGCCAGATGGCATCGATAGTGGGTTCCGAAGAAGGCGCTGTTAGACACCGTGGCCTGCCCGAGCGCCGTAACGGCGCCATCGCCTTCGCCTGCACGGCGGAAATGTTCCGGCCGGATGCAGAGCATTGTCCCCTGCCCGGCGGACGGCGAGCCAGCCGTGAAGCAGGCTTTTGGCAATGTGACCTTCCCCAGCGCTGTTTCGACGACCGCCCCGGTGCCGTCGATATCTCTGATCTTGCCGGGAACGAAGTTGACCTCGCCCATAAAGCCTGCCGCAAACAACGAGCGTGGCCGCATGTAGATTTCCGACGGTGGTCCGAAGTCTTCGATTTTACCCTGGTTCATCACCACGATCCGATCGGCAATTGCCATGGCCTCTTCCTGATCGTGGGTTACGTGGACGAACGTCGTGCCGACACGCTTCTGGATGGCTTTCAGCTCATCCTGCATCTGCCGGCGAAGCTTGAGATCAAGCGCGCCGAGCGGTTCGTCGAGCAACAGGACGTCAGGGTCGACGGCGAGGGCCCGGGCAAGTGCAACACGCTGGCGTTGCCCACCCGAAAGCTCATGTGGTTTCTTGTCCGCCGAAGCCTTGAGCCCAACGAGGTCGAGAAAGCTCTTTGCGCGCTCCTCGCGCTCGGCCCTGCCGATGCCGCGCATTCTGAGGCCAAACCCGACATTGTCCTTTAGCTTCATGTGCGGGAACAGCGCGTAGTCCTGGAACATCGTCGTCGTTGGACGTCTTGCCGGTGGAACGTGGGTCATTTCCTTGCCGCCGATGGCAATTCGACCGCTACTCGGCGACAGAAAGCCTCCGAGAATGGACAGAAGCGTGGTCTTGCCACAGCCGGACGGTCCCAGCAGAACAATGAATTCGCCTGCAGCAATGTCGAGAGAGACATCGTCGAGAGCGGTGGAACTGCCGAAAGTCTTCGTCGCGTTTTCGATTAAAACCGGAGCGGTCATGATTTTTTCGTCCTTTTGAACAGGAACAGTTCCAGCATGATCAGCAAGGTGACAGAAACGAGGAACACCAGCGATCCGATGGCATTGGTCTTAGGATTGAGGCCCGAACGAAGCAGGCTCCAGATTTCGACCGGGAGCGTGACCTCGAAGCGCGACAGCAGAAAAGCGATGATGAATTCATCCCAGCTAAACGTCATCGACAGGAAGAAGGAGGCGAGCAGCGACGGCAGCAGCATTGGCGCGGTCACCAGCACCATCACCTTGATATCGCTGGCGCCGAGATCGCGTGCGGCGCGTTCAATGTTGATGTGATGGTCCCCCATCGACGAGTAGATGATCGCAAAGCACAGCGGCAGATTAATCACCACGTGACCGATGCCGACCGTCCATAGCGACAGGCCAATTCCGAACGCGTTGAGGACGGTCAAGAGCCCGAGCGCAATGATGAGGTAGCTGACTGTCATTGGCGCGATCAGCAAGCCGCGCTGCCAGGCCGAGCCCGGCAGCTTGAAGCGGGCCAGCGCGTAGGCCGCCAGGAAGCCGAGGAGACACGCGACGAACGACGATATCGTCGCCACCAAGAAGGAGTGCAGCAGTGCCGACATCAGCTTGCGATCGGCAAAGACTGCTTCATACCATTGCAGGGAAAAGCCATTGAATGGCGGTACCGGCAGGCGCCCATCCTGGAACGAAAATAGCACCAGCACGATAACAGGCAAAAAGATGAAGCCGAAGATCAGAACCGCGTAGGCGCTGCAGGCGATACTGGTGATCCGGTTGCGTATCATCACGTTCTCTCAATCTTCAGCCAGCGCGCGCAAGCGACATAGGCTGCGGTGACCGCTAGCATCAGAATGATCGAGAGCGCCGCGGCCATCGGAAAGTCCGCGCGGCGACCAAGTTGCAGCATGATGATCTGAGGCAAGACAAGTTCGTTGTTGCCGCCCAGGATCTGCGGCGTGACATAGTCGCCGATGCAGAGCACGAAGGTGAGGAAGGCTCCCGTCATGATGCCCGGCATGGTCAGGGGCAAAATGACGTGCCAGAACGTCTGAAATGCATTTGCGCCGAGGTCGGCAGCAGCGCGGCGGTAATTTGGCGAGAGCTGCACAAGGTTTGCGTAGATCGTCAGCGTCAAAAGCATGACGAAGAAGTGGACGAAGCCGATAACGGTCGCCGTACGGTTGCTGGCAAGCTCCAGCGGCTCGCTGATCACGCCGATGTTCATGAGTGTCTGATTGATGACGCCATTGCGCGACAGCACGAGCAGCCACGAATAGGAACGGACAACATAAGAGGTCCAGAATGGCAGGACCGCAAGAATTAACGCCGTTCGCTGGAACCTTTGCGGCACCCGCTCTGCAATGATCCAGGCCAGGGGATAGGCGAGCAGGATGGAGAGGGCCGTCACGATCGCGGTGATCTCGAGGGAATTCGTCAGCCCGCGGAACAGCGCATCCTTCTCGAAGAAGGCGATGTAGTTGCCAAGGTTCCAAACGCGGACGATCGAGCCGCCCTGTTGCGCCCAGAGGCTCATTGCCGCCATGAACAGAAAAGGAGCAACGAAGAAGACGATCGTCCAGACGAGCGCCGGTGCCACGAAACCCCAGGCCTTTCGACGTTCGGCATCTTCAAGTGAATGAGCAGCCACAGGCAAGTCTCCGACCTCCCTCTCCCATCTACGGGGAGAGGGTCTTGTGATTCAGTATAGAGATTCAGTATAGAAGGGTCGAAGCTGTCAGTTTTGCAGCATTTCGGTCCAGGCGTCCTGCATCTTTGCGTCCAGTTCCGCGCTTGGGATCGGGTAAAGCTGCGTGCGCTTGAGATAGTCGGCCTGCTCGTCCCAGCGCAAAGCGGTTTTCTGTTCGGCACTCAGCTTCTCGCCGGCCCTGGCATTTGCGGGCATCGCCCAATAGCAAGAGGACGTCGCAAGTCGCGCCTGCCCTTCCGGGCTTACAATGTACTGCACGAATTTGAGGGCGAGGTCCTTTTTCGTGGAGTCCTTCATAACGCCGATCGACTGTGCCCAGCGCACTGCGCCCTGCTCAGGGATGACCCAATCGAGGTTGGGTTTGTCTTTCACCAGACCGGCCGTCAGCCACTCGCCTCCGCCAAAGACGATATCAACCTCGCCCGTCGCAAGTGCCGTTTGCGACGAGACGACGTCGCTCACCTGCTTGGCGTTGGCCTTGAGAGCAAACAGCTTGTCCTTGATTGCCGGCAGGTCGGCGTCCGTCAGGCTCGCCGTTGCCTTGCCCAAATCGATACCGGTCAGGCCGATCATCGGCAGGTAGTAGTCATAGACCGCGATGCGTCCCTTGTATTTGTCGGACCAGAGCTTCGACATATCCTTCATGTCGGCCGGATCGACTTTTGTCTTGTCATAGGAAACCGTGTTGTAGCCGAACTTTTCGGTGACCGCATAGGTCTTGCCGTCGCGGGTGTTGTTGGGTTCCATGCGAACTTCAGGGAAGATATCTGCATTAGGAAGCGCGTCGGCCGGCATCTCCGCAAGAATGCCCTTGTCGACCGCGCGTTGCACGTCGACGCCATCGATAACAAGCACATCCCAGTCTCCCGGGCGCGACTGGTCGATGATGGAGAGACCCGCACCGGTACCCTCATATTCCTTCAAATTGACCTTTACGTTGTTCGCCTGCTCGAAGGGCTCGATCAGTGCGGGATCGGTGTGATCGCACCAGACAAGCGCATTCAATTCCTCCTGCGCCAGTACCGGCGCCGGGGTGATCGTTATTGTTGCGGCACCCAATGCGAGGATGGCAGCGGAGGCGAGGAGTCTGCGCGCAAAAGCGCCTTCAGTAATATCAATCATCATGTGGCCCTCTGTCGGTGACGCTCATTTCGGCGCCTTCATGAAAAAGATTGAATGAGTTCATTTTTTTAGTCAATATGATTTTTGAGGACATTCATTATTTGAGAGAGTCGCATATGACGGGACTGCGCGCCAAGCAGAAAGCCGATCGCAATCGCCGCATACTGGAGGCGGCGACGAGCCTTTTCCGGGAGGTCGGATATGACAGCGCCCGCATCGAAGACATTGCCGAGCGCGCGGAAGTGTCGGTTGGCACGTTCTACAACTACTACGAAAACAAGGGCGACATTCTCGTCGCCACCGTTTCGATGGAAGTCGAGGAAGTGTTGGCTTCCGGCAAGGACATCGTTGAAAATCCGCCGACCACTACGCTCGAAGCCCTGCAAGTACTGATCGACCAGTATTTTGACCATTCGCTGGTCTATCTCAGCAAGGAGATGTGGCGTACGGCCATGGCGATCTCCATCCAGCAACCCGAGAGCCCATTCAGCCGTCGATATACCGAACTCGACGGGCGCCTGTGCGATCAGGTTTCGACGCTGGTCCAGAAATTGCAGCTTCGCGGCGCTGTCATGCCTGGGATCGATGCGATTGCGGTGGGCCAGATGGTCTTCAATAACCTCAACATGATGTTCCTTGAGTTCGTCAAAGACGAAGCGATGACGCCGGATAGGCTCAAGGAACGCGTAGCACGGCAGAACCGGCCGCTTGCCGTCTTAATCAGCAGCCCCAAAATTCAATAGCAGGGAACATCAGGGATGGAACACCAGCAACAAGCTGTGCTTGCCGCAGCGGATCGCCTCGTCGAAGCCTTTGGCAGGCATGATCGTGATAGCTACTTCGCGGCCTTTGCGCCCGCCGCCACCTTCATATTTCACAATCTCGACCGCCGCCTTCATACGCGTGCGGAATATGAGGCCGAATGGGCATTGTGGGAAACGCGCGACGGATTTCGTGTGCGGGCCTGCCGTTCCAGTGACCAGGATGTTCAGATTGCCGGCTCCGTCGCCATATTCACTCATTCCGTCGAGACGGATCTTGCTTTCAACGGTGAGCCGTCGACAAGCACCGAACGCGAGACGATCGTCTTCGAGAAACAGGCGAGCGGAGAATGGCTGGCGATCCACGAGCACCTTTCGCCGCAGCCCTGAGGCGACGATCGGAACCGCCCACAACGCTTTTTGCCCGGGTCTGCGCCCCTTGGTCGTATTGCCGGGAAATTTCATAGGAAAGACAAAAACGATGGTTGAGTTGAAGAAGCACCTTGAGGATCTACGCAAGAAGTTCGCCGATAGCGCCGAGTTCTTCGATCCGCGCTTCCGCCGTGTGGCCGAGAAGATCTTTAGGGGCGGCACACGCGCTGCACCTTATTCGGGCATTTCGACCTTCGCAGGCTTGCCCTACAGGGAGGTCAATTTCGCGGCCCCTGACTTCGGCGACCTGCAGGTCGCGGCAGTCGGCATTCCGATGGATCTCGGCGTCAGCAATCGGCCGGGTTCGCGATTTGGACCGAGGGCTGTGCGCGGTATCGAACGCATCGGTCCCTACAATCACGTGCTCGATTGCGCACCGGCCTATGATCTACGCGCTGCCGATATCGGTGATATCCCGTTCGGGAGCCGCTATCGGTTGGAGCAATGCCACGAGAATATTGAGGCAGCGATCCGCAAGATCGTCGAAGCCGGCGTCATTCCGCTCTCCGTCGGCGGCGACCATTCAATCACATACCCGATCCTCAAGGCAGTCGGCGCCAGAGAGCCCGTCGGCCTCATCCATATCGATGCCCACTGCGACACGGGGGGCCCGTTCGACCAGACGAAATTCCATCACGGCGGCCCGATGCGCAACGCCGTTCTGGACGGCGTCCTCGATCCGACCCGCACCATCCAGATCGGCATTAGGGGGCCTTCCGAATATCTCTGGGAGTTTTCCTACGAGTCCGGAATGACGGTCATCCACGCCGAAGAGGTCGGTGGCATGGGTATCCCCGCCATCATCCAGAAGGCCCGAAAGATCGTCGGGGATGGCCCGACCTATCTGTCCTTCGATATCGACAGTCTCGATCCTGCGTTCGCGCCGGGCACCGGGACGCCAGAAATTGGTGGCCTGACGAGCCGTGAGGCGCTGGAACTGCTGCGCGGCCTCAAAGGTCTCAATTTCGTCGGTGGCGATGTCGTGGAGGTGGCTCCGCAGTATGACAATACCACCAACACCGCACAGGCTGGTGCGCAGGTATTGTTCGAGATCCTGAGCCTATTGGTTTTCAGCCCGGCTGTCGCGAGCCTACGGTGAACGCCGTCGCCTCGGGCTGCTGCTTGACTTCCTTACTCACGGGTGACGGCGTCGATGACGCCGTCACCCGCAATACCACTGTTATGTCGTTTCGCCTTGCGGCCATCGCATGAAGAGACTGGACGGCGCCCTGCCATGGTGCACTAAGCACTATTTTCCACAAACCAACATCGACGCGCCACGATCAAGATAAGCATCGAGAACCTGCTCCAGACGAGCATGGCGTGGTTTCCGAAAGACGTCTTGTGGTGCGCCGGTAAGGAGAATTTTGGGGAAGAATTTACAAGTTTGTTTTGGTTGCGGGGGCCTGATAGCACGGAGACTTGTAAAAGTGCCGGTCTTGATGGGATTCGAACAGAGATTTGCGCGTTAGATAAGAGATTACCGGTTCGGTACCTTCGTACGCGAAGGATCGACTGCGGCATACCCCCACTATGAAACACCTTCAGTCGTTTCTCACGCAAGCGCCGCCATCTGTTGGGTTCAACATGTCATTTGGCTTTTTACGTCGCTGCCATGATCGCCAAAGCGACCTCGTTGATGCGGGTGCTAGGACTTTGGATAGACCGACGCGATAACTCGTGCTGTCGCGGCACCGGTTAAGAGGTAGGGCCTCGGCGGTGGCGGGACAGGAACTTGCCTTGTCCCGCCTCCCGAAACGCACTCAATGTCGCCAATAGCAGGAGATCATCCGCCACTGACGTGCCACGCGAAGGTCAATTGACGGCAGTTTAAGATACTATGTAAGCGGTGAAACAACCCCATCTGGCGGGGGCTATGCCGAGCGTCTATTCGTGCCTGAGCATGAATGAGCTCACGGTGAACTTCTATGTCTGCTCCTGTGTCTGAACCTAGATGGTGTAACGGGCGGAGCTCGGCCAGCGAGGTTTGAAAGGCTGGTGGTCGTCCCTCACAATGATGGTTTCGCGGAGTCAGGAGTGGCCTGCTCCATAGCATCACGGAGAGACGACCATGAAGCAGTATGCCGGAATCGATGTCTCGTTGGAATATTCAAGTGTGTGCGTGGTGGATGCAGATGGCCGCATCGTGCGTGAAGCAAAGGTACTGAGCGAGCCCGATGCGCTGATCGCCTGGTTTGCCGAGCACGGCGTGGCCATGGAGCGGATCGGTCTT
>NZ_AZNV01000043.1:0-47500 GCF_000510625.1 Rhizobium sp. IBUN | reverse complement strand
CAATCTCCAATGCGTGACCTGATGCGTTGGCTTCGGTCACAGAGTGATGTTCGGCTCCCGGTTTCCCATTCTCCCTGAGGAGCGCAGCCCAGTCCTGCCGGGCTCGCTAGACGATCATCAGGACAACCGGGATATCGTCGACGCGCCTTCCGTGGGGCTGGCACCGCGCGGCTCGTAGGCGCGCTGGTCACGCAGGATCTGGAAGGCGATCGTCAAAAGCTTGCGCGCAACGGCCACGCGCGCCTTGTTTACTCCTGTGAACTTCAGGTGTTCGTATTGAGCGCGCAGCTGCGGATCGCTGGCGATGGCGGGTGTCACCGCTTCGACGAANGCCCAGCGCAGCCACTTGTTGCCCTGCTTGATGATCTTGCCGTGGAAGGTCTTGCCGCCGCTCGAATAGGTCGAGGGTACAAGGCCGGCATAGGCGGCAAGCTTCTTCGGGTTGCGGAACCGTGATATGTCGTCGATNTCCGCATCGATCAGCCGGGCAAAGAACTCGCCGATGCCGGGGATGGTCTTCAATAGCCTCACATTGCCATTGGCCTTGGTCATCGTCCGGATCGTCGCCTCCGACTGCTTGATGCGCCCATCGATGTCGCCGATGAAGGCGAGGCCNCGGTCGATCTGGATGCGGTCGATCTCAGAGACATTCACCTGTGCCAGCTGGACGCGGCCGGCCTTGCCGAACAGGTCGCCGAGCTTCTTCAGCTGTGCCGTCTGCTCCGGATAGCGGTCAAACACCGTGACGATCCGGTTCTTCGTCATCGTGCGCAGCCGCACGTAAAACATCCGCTCACGCAGCGCGACGCGCAGCTCTCGGGCTCGTTCGCCAGGTGCCCAGGCTTCCGGCACCAGGTCGGCTCGAAGCAGATGCGCCAGCTCCGTCGCGTCGATCTTGTCGGTCTTGATCTTGGCGTCGGCGATCGCCTTCACCTTGAGGGGATGGGCGAGGACGACATCATCACAAATGTCGTCGAGCCAGTCGTACATCACCATCCAGTTGCGGGTCGCCTCGACAACCGCATGCGAGTTCTGACGGTAGCGTTCGAGAAACCCGCCAAGCGACTGGCGGTCGTTCTTCACNCGGCCGGAGCGCAGCGTCTTGCCACCGCTGTCCTGGACCACCAGGTGGCTGTAGGATTTGTGGTAGTCGACGCCGATATGGTAATCATAAGAGGCAGTCATGCTTCCAACTCCCTTGTTGAGATCCGCAAAACCCCAACAGGATAAGCCGAAAGGCCGGAAGTGTGACTGTCCCTCAATCATTCGCAGTGATCCGTTCTCTCCGGAGGCGACCTCTTTCGTCGTGGCGGCCTTTAGCTGCCTAACGTGACGTTACAATGACACGCGCCGCGCAGGAAGATCGAAAAGCGGTATGATCTCAGCATGCTTTCCGGAATCGTCCTCGGCGAGAAAACCCCTGATCGCATCGAGAACCGGCAGCGCCGCCACGATGCGACGGTGCCCGAAGCCATTTGCCCAGTGGAGCCGCACCGCATCGCTTGCGGCCGCGTAACGCCGAGCATGATTGGCGCTCACTTCCTTGTCGTCCTCCGCGTGCACGATCATCACTGGCCGCTGGATCGCGCCGGCCGCCCCGCTCGCATCGAACGCCTCCAGTCGCCGGCCGGTGACACGGTGCACCTCGTTCTCCAGCGCCTGCTGTGCCGGCCGCCTAAGCCCGATCAGCTTGCCGAAATCCTTGAAGAGCCAGTGCATCTCGCTTGGTGAACCGATCAGCACCAGTTTTTCCGGAAGCACCGCAGGCGCGCCGGGCAACATGCCTGCCGCCGCCACCATCAGTGCGGCGCCGCCAAAGGAGTGGCCGATCGCGGCATCGAACGCGCCGAATCGACGCTCGGCCGCGGCGATCGCCTTCACCGCCATGCCCATGTGGAGCATCCGCCCCGCCGCGCGGCCATGTCCGGGAAAGTCGACCGCGATCACCTCCGCGCCGGTTGCCGCCAAAGTCGTCACGATGTCGGCCATGTAGGCACCGCTCGATCCCCAGCCATGCGTCACAAGGTACCGCGGGCGCCGCCCCAAGGCGCCACCGTTCAATCGATAGGCATGCGCCCGTCCGCCGCCGGCAAGGCGAAGCGTGAACCGCTCCGCTCCGGCAACCTTTGCCGCGCCGGCCGCATGTGCTGCTTTCGCCTTCTCGCCCTTCGGCTTTGTCGAGGGTGTTACGCAGAACAGGCGGAACGCCGCCTTCCCGGCGATGCGCGGCGAAACCGACTGCAGCAGGGAAAAACCGAGGCGGGTGACCTTCAGCGCAAAATTTGTCATAGTGAGAATCCAATAATGTTCAACACTGAACAATAAAGTACAACGATGAACAAAAATCAATCCCTGCCCTGGGATCATCCGCGTTTTCGCAGCTGGATCGCTGTTGCCCGCGCCTGCCAACTCATGCAGCAGTCGCTCGGTCGCTCGCTATCCGAACTCGATATCAAGACCCCGCACCTTGATATTCTGATCAATCTCTATCGCTTCGAGGGCATCTCGCAACAGGAACTCGCCCGCAAGCTGCTGGTCGGTCGCTCGAACATGAGCATGCTCTTGCCGCAGATGGAGAAGCGCGGGCTGATCGAACGGCGCGGCGATGAGAAGGACAAGCGCGTGCTGCGCCTCTTCCTGACGCCGGAAGGCCGGAATGTCACCGAAAAGGCCATGGTCATCCAGACCGACCTCATCGATCGCGTGCTTTCGCCCGAACCGATCGAGCAATGCATGGTGATGGCCGGATCAATGGAACGGATCATCCGGGTCCTGCAGCAAGACCTTGTCGACGAAGACTGATCTCAGTGAACCGTGTGGCCGACCGTTTGCCCCGCAAGGGATTTGTATTCCCACGCGGCCACGATGATCAGCACCAGCATGGCGAGGATACCGGCAAGGTAGACCTCGATGAACGGCGCAATGAAGGCAAGCAGGATCAAGAGCACGAGGCCCGCCAAATGCGACAGCGGCATACGTCCGCTGGTCGCCCCTTTGAACCAGAGATTGCCGGCAAGAAACAATCCGGAGCCACCGAGTACGGAGGCCATCACGCCTAGATTGCCAGTCTCATGCGGATGCGAGAACATGAACTCGACCGCGACGGCGTGAACGATGATGCCCGCCAGGATCGGGATATGGGCATAGGTGAACGCCAGCCGTGCCAGGCTTCCGGGCGTTTCGTCGTGTTCGATCCGATGCGCCGCCCGCTCGTGGCCGAAGCGGAAATAGAGCCACCACATCGCCACCGTTCCCGCGAACCCAGTCCCGAAGACGACCGCCGTCAACGGCGAGAACGGCATTTCCGAGAATGTCCGCCCCGACACCAGCACCGCCTCGCCAAGGCAGATGATGACGAAAAGCGCGCAACGCTCGGCCATATGCGCGCCCGACACATCCCAGTCCGCGGCGGTCGATTTGCCAAGTCCCGGCACGGCAAAGCCGCTCGCCGGAGCGGCATATTCGATGGCAAGGCCGATGAGCCATGCGATCAGCCGCGCCTCGTGTTCCAGAACACCGCCGGCGATCCAGAAAACGCCGGAAAAGATTAGCCAGCTACTGATGCGCACGAAATTCCGGTACTTCAAGGCGTCCGACTTGACCGCATAGCATGCAAACAGAGATCGACCGACTTGCATGAGCACGTAGGACCCAGCAAAGAGCAGCCCCTTGTCGCCAAAAGCCTCGGGAATAGACGCGGAAAGAACCAGGCCAAGCAGCATCAAGACGACGAGCATGCCGCGAACCGCCATCTTGTCGGGGTCGAGCCAGTTTGTAACCCAGGTCGTGAATATCCACACCCACCAGACGGCAAAGGTCATCAGACCGGCTTCAAGAGCGCCGAGCGGCGTATAGTGCGCCGCGAGGGCATGCGATAGCTGCGAGATCGAGAAGACGAAGACGAGGTCGAAAAACAGTTCGAGAAAGCTGACCCTGCTTTCACTCGGACTGCCTTTGGCGCGCAGCCAGTTTCGCTTGCTCGTTCCCGCCATGCATTTCCCCCTTGCGGCAATTGTCGCTTAACGCGGCTTCTCTGAGGTGTCGCGGCTCATACCCTTTTCGCGCAGCTCTTCTTCATAGGCGGAGAACAGCTCGTCGCCGCGCTCGCCGAGCTCGCGCAGATAGGTCCAGGTATAGATGCCGGTATCGTGCATGTCGTCAAAGCCGATGCGCACCGCATAATTGCCGGTCGGCGTCATGGAAATGATCGCGACATTGCGCTTGCCGGGAACGGTGACTTTCTGCCCGGGCCCGTGCCCCTGCACTTCCGCCGATGGCGAAAGCACCCGCAGCATCTCCGCGGAAAGATCGAAACTCTGCTCGTCGTTGAACGTCACGACGAGGTGCTGCCGGTCTTTTGAAACTCTGAGTTCAGTCGGCCAGATATCGCTCATGATCCCATTCCCCTTTAAATCACGAGTAGGCAATGAGGCTTGCCGAGGCAAGCCTCAATTTACCGTGCGTAAGGGGCGTTTCCCTTGACGCGGCAATGGCATATACGCACATTAGTAGCATTGCGGAGGTATTCGTGAACAGCAACGTCGGAACGACAGGCAACGCATCGCCACTGGTTGCAGAGACGAAACCTATGATCGACCCGTTCAAGCGGGCCGTGACCTATCTGCGTGTCTCCGTCACCGACCGCTGCGACTTCCGCTGCACCTACTGCATGGCCGAGCACATGACCTTCCTGCCGAAGCAGGAGCTGTTGACGCTCGAGGAATTGCACCGGCTCTGTTCCGCCTTTATCGCCAAGGGCGTGCGCAAACTGAGGCTCACCGGCGGCGAGCCGCTGGTGCGCAAGAACATCATGTATCTTGTGCGCGAACTCGGTAAGCAGATTGGCTCCGGCCTCGACGAGCTGACGCTGACCACCAACGGCTCGCAGCTTTCCCGCTTCGCCGGCGAGCTCTATGATAGCGGCGTGCGTCGCATCAACGTCTCGCTCGACACGCTTGACCCCGACAAATTCCGCCAGATCACCCGCTGGGGCGATTTCCACAAGGTGATGGAAGGCATCGATGCGGCCCAGAAGGCCGGCCTCAAGGTCAAGCTCAATGCGGTGGCGCTGAAAGACTTCAACGACACCGAAATGCCGGAGATGATCCGCTTCGCACACGGCCGCGGTATGGATCTGACCGTTATCGAAACCATGCCGATGGGCGAGATCGAGGAAGACCGGACGGACCGCTACCTGCCGCTGTCGAAGCTCAGGGCCGATCTCGAAGAACAATTCACCTTCTCGGACATCGGCTACCGCACCGGCGGTCCGGCACGCTATGTCGAGGTGAAGGAAACTGGTGGTCGGCTCGGCTTCATCACTCCGATGACGCATAATTTCTGCGAGAGCTGCAACCGCGTCCGGCTGACCTGTACCGGCACCCTCTACATGTGCCTTGGCCAGAACGACGCCGCGGATCTACGCGCCGCCCTGCGCGCCACCGAGGACGACGGGCTGCTCTATGCGGCGATCGACGAGGCGATCTCGCGCAAGCCCAAGGGCCACGACTTCATCATCGACCGCACCCACAATCGCCCTGCCGTTGCCCGCCACATGAGCGTCACCGGTGGGTGACACTCGCGGAGCTAGAGCAGCTTACGTCCGGTTGATCGAAACCCCGCCATCCGCCAGCATTGACGTCCCGGTCACAAAGCTCGCATGTAGGCCATGGATGAAGGCGACAAGCTGCATGTCGGGATTCTCGAAATTCGCCGGGTTCAGCGCGGTATCGGTGCCGCCTGGCAGCAGCGCGTTGACGCGGATGTTTTTCGGGCCGAGCTCGGCGGCAAGAACCTGCACCAGGCCGGTCAGCCCCGCTTTGCTTGCCGCATAGGCACCCATCCCAGGCATTCCGGCTGTATGGCCGACGAAGGTCGAGGTGAAGACGATCGATCCGCCGCCGCGGGCGATCATCGCCGGCACCTGATATTTCGCGGCCAGAAATGCGCTGGTGAGATTAACCGCCAGCATTTCGTTCCAGCCATCCAGCGACAGGTCAGCCACCAGCGCCGATTCGCCGGTGCTGCCCGCATTGTTGAAGGCAACATCCAGACCGCCGAAGCGTTCGACCGCCACCTCGACCAGCCGCCGGTTCAAAGCCTCCTCGCGCACATCGCCGGCAACCGCAACCGCCTCGCCGCCCGCATCTCCGATCTCTTCAACCAGCATACCTAGCTCGGCCTCGCGTCGCGCCGCGACGACCAGCCGCGCGCCTTCGGCTGCAAAGATCTTGGCGGCCGCCCGGCCGATGCCGGAGCTCGCGCCGGTTATGATCGCAACCTTCCCATCCAGATGTCTCATGTCGGAACCTCCACTTGTTGTTCGCGGTAACCCAATCCCAGACATCTTGCCGCTCAGCCACCCGTTTCCTGCCCGTGTCGGCGCGCGCCCTATTGTGCACTGCGCAATCGAATTATTTCGGGTGTGTCTTTCGTTCGATACCCATGGCGCCTGGCACGCTCTAAAAGCACGTGTACGAGAATCGGAATATCGACATGCCGCGGTCCCGCAATACCCAGGGCGCCATCTACATGAGTTCGGCCATGGCCGGATTTTCCTGCAGCGACGCACTTTCCAAGTCAGTTATCGCTTACATGAATGCCGGCCAGATCATGTGTCTGCGCGGCCTCTTCACCAGCATCTTCGTCTACTTTATCGCGCGCCACATGGGTGCCTTGCGATCGTGGCGCATCATCCTCAAGCCCATGATCATCATCCGCGTCATTTGCGAGATATTGGCAGCGGTGACTTATATTACGGCGCTCGGAATGATGCCGATCGCGAACGCATCAGCCATCCTGCAGTCGCTGCCGCTGGTCGTGACCTTCGGCGCGGCACTATTCTTCCGCGAACCCGTCGGCTGGCGTCGCTGGTCGGCCATTCTCGTCGGCCTGATTGGCGTGCTGATCATCATTCGGCCGGGACCGGACGGCTTCACGGCTGCAGCTCTCCTTTGCGTTGGCAGCGTCCTCACGACCGCCGGCCGCGACCTCGCCACCCGCGGCATCGCCCCAGAGATCCCATCGCTTATGATCACAGTGGTGACGGCCGTCTCCGTGACGGTCGTCGGCGCATTGCTGACGCCGCTGCTGGGAGGATGGGAGCCGGTCAGCCTGACTTCGCTTTCGCACCTGCTGCTCGCCGCCATTCTCGTCCTGGTAGGCTATCAGTCGGTCATCATGGCAATGCGCACCGGTGAAATCTCCTTCGTGGCACCGTTCCGCTACACCAGCCTGATCTTCTCGACATTACTGGGCTTCGTCTTCTTTGCGGAGTTTCCCGATGTCTGGACGCTCGCCGGTGCAGCTATCGTCATAGCGTCTGGCCTCTACACGTTCTATCGTGAGGCCAAGCGCCATGTACCGCCGGTCGCCCAGGAGTCCGAGCCGAGAACCCCCGTCTGAGGCAACCATGAACGATTTTGTGCTGGATAGATCCAATATTCCGGGTGTGGTCCTGGCGGGAGGACGCTCTTCGCGCATGGGCCGCGACAAAGCCTCCGTGCGGCTCGATGGCCGCACCCTGCTGGAGCGCGTCATCGAACAGCTCGAGCCCCAGGTGAGCACCCTTGCCGTCAACGCCGACGCGACGCCGGAAAATTGCCGGCATCTGTTCATTCCTGATATAGTTCCCGGCAAAGCGGGACCGATGGCCGGCATCCATGCAGCGATGACCTACGGTGCATCGCTTGGGGGTGTCACACACGTGGTCACGGTTTCTGTCGACAGTCCATTCTTTCCGAGCGACCTCGTCGATTGGTTCGCCGGCGTCATCGATGCACCTGGCAAGATTGCCATTGCCGCCTCGGAGGGCCGCAGCCATCCGGTGTTCGGCCTGTGGCCCGTCAACCTTGCCGATGACCTGGAATCCTGGATCGCAACCGACGAAAAACGCCGTGCGCGCGACTTCCTTCTACGGCATGACGTTACGGAAGTTGCCTTCCCGCTGCGCCCGACGCGGGCAAGCCTCCTCGATCCGTTTTTCAACGTCAACACGCCGGACGATCTCGCTGAGGCGGAACGCTGGCTCAAGGTCATGGTCTGATGGACAAACCGAAAGTCTTTGGCATCGCGGGCTGGAAGAACTCGGGCAAGACCGGTTTGGCGGTCCGCCTCGTCGAGGAATTCACCCGCCGCGGCTACCGCATTTCCACTATCAAGCATGCCCATCATGACTTTGACATCGACAAGGTCGGTGCCGATAGCTACCGCCACCGACAGGCCGGCGCTCACGAAGTGACCATCGTCTCCGGAACGCGTTATGCCATCATGCACGAATTGCGCGGCGCCCCAGAGCCGACATTCGACGAAATTCTTGCCCGCATCGAGCCCTGCGAACTTGTCTTGATCGAGGGCTACAAGCGCGAACCGATCCCGAAGATCGAGGCGCGGCGGCTCGAATCCGCCAACCAGGAACCCCTCGCCCCGACGGATCCCCACATCGTTGCCATCGCGGCCGATCACCCGATCGCCGAAGGCTTTCTGCCGGTATTCAACCTCGATGACACCCAGGCAATCGCAGACTTCATTTCCGGAATAGTGGAGCTGCCTGCAAAGTAGGAAACGTTACGACCTAGCTAGTGCGCTCGCGCCAGAACCGCAGAGCGCGCAAACGAAAGCCGCCGGTCTCCCGGCGGCTTTCGATCAGTTTCGATTATCGGCTCGCGGAGGCGACCGGGCGTACCAGCGCCGTCACGCGACGGATGGTGACGCGGCGGTTCTCCTGGTTCGGCCCCTGCGTGTTGACCTTGAGGTAACGTTCGCCGTAGCCCTGCGTCGCCAGGTTCTCCGGCGGGATGCCGTAAACGTCGGTCATGACGTTCGCCACCGATTCCGCGCGTTGGTCCGAGAGGACGAGGTTGCTCTGGTCGGAGCCGACCGCGTCCGTATGACCTTCGATCAGGAAGGTTTCCGACGGATCCTTCCGCAACACCTCGTTGATCGCATCGGCGACCTTGCGCAGGCTGCGCGCCTGGCTCATCGGGATCTCGGCACTCCCCGTTGCAAAGGTGATCGTATCTAGGTCGATACGGCGAACCTTGTCGCGGATGCGCGCCGAGTACTTCACCTCATCCAGCGAATAGACCCGTTCCACGGGCTCTACCGGCGGCTCGCGCAGGAAGTCGTAATAGTCGCGATCGTCGTCGCTGCTTGTGTCCATGATGTAGTCGTCGAGCGGAATGCGCAGGCGCATCGGCGGCAGGTCGCGACCTGGATCTTCGAAGTAGCCGCGGTCCGGATCTTCGTAGAGACCGGGCGAATAATAGAGCACGGACTCGCGGCCGCCGTTGTCGATGCGCGACCGTTGAATGATGTCGCCGTAGCGGTTGCGGATCGTCACGATCTGATAGCCGTCGCGGTCGATCGTCTCACGGTAACGGTCCCGCGGCAGCTGTTCGTAGGTCGGCCGTTCGCCGTCACGCAGGAAGCGCCGGTCGTCATCGCCGCGAACGATCGTCTGGTTGTTGATCTGGATAATCACACGATTGTCGTCACCACGCTCGCCGAAGCGCGCGCCTTCAGGCCGTTCGAACCGCGGACGCGTGTCGAGACGCCGGCCCTGTTCGCTGGTCACGGCTTCGATCTTGATCGGAGCAGCCTTGGCGCCCTCGCTTATGATCTGGGCCTCGGCGTCGGTTTTCGGAACCCGGAAATTCTGCTCCTGGCCGCGTTGCCTGTCGCGGTCACGACGAGACTGGATGCCACCCGAGCGGTCGGCGTCCTTATCGCTGTCGAGAACGGCAGCACCGTTTTCAACCGGCAGAACGACGGTCTCCGTGCTCTTGCTCGGGTCCGCGGCAATCTCCTTGCGGCGCTCGAGTTCCTTGGGCGTGATTTTCTCCGGAGCCGGGATAACCTGCTCGGCCTGGCCCACTGCCGGCTGATCGGTCGGCTGCGCCGGAACCTGTTCACCCTGCTGCTGAGCCGGTGCTTGATCACCCTGCTGAGGTGATGGAACCTGTTCGCCCTGTTTCAGGATCGGCCGCGTGTCCGTCGCCGGCTCTTGCGCAGGAACGGGCGGCTTCTCGGCCGTCGGCGACTCTACTGGAGCAGGCGCCTGTTCCGCGGCTGGCGCCTGCGCTTCAGCGGCAGGCTTCTTGCGCGGCTTCACCGGCTGCTCAGAGCTTTCGGTCGCCTGCTGCTTGCCTGCCTTGCTCGTGGGCTGCGGCGCTTCGCCCTGCGGCTGAGCCTGCTCCTGCTGCGGGGCGACCTGCTCGGTCTGCGGCTGCGGCGCGGCCTCCTGCTGAGGTTGCTGCTTATCGCGCTTGTTGCGACGCAGCTTTTCCTGGCCTTCCACAGGCTGCTGTTCCTGGGCCGCCGGGGCTATCTGTTCCTGTGGCGCCGCAGGCTCAGCCTGTTCAGCGGCCGGCTGCCGCTTCTTGCGCGGCTTTTCGACAGGGGCTGCTTCCTGCAACTGCTGTTCCTGGGCCGGGGCTATCTGCTCTTGCGGAGCCGCAGGCTCTGCCTGCTCGGCGGCCGGCTGCCGCTTCTTGCGCGGTTTTTCGACGGGGGCTGCCTCCTGTAGCTGCTGTTCGACGACAGGCTCTTGCTGTGGCGCGGGCTGTGCCTCTGCTGCCGGCTCACGCTGCTTGCGTGGCTTTTCGGCAGGCGCTTCCTGCGATTGCTGTGGCTGCTCCTGCTGGGCGACCGGCGCCTGTTCTTCACCGCCGCCGCCATGCTGCTTGTGGTGCTTCTTCAGAAGCTCTTCATCGGAGGGCGCATCCTGCGCAACCTCGAAGCTGCCCGCGACCGCTTGCGGTGCTGTCTGAACCTGTTCAACGCTGGCAACTGCGGCAAAGGATTGCACTGGAGGCATCACAAGCGACAGCGACAACAGCGGAAAGGCGGCACTTGCAAACAATCTGGATTTCATTCCCATAAAGGGGCTCCTCGTTGACTTCATTTTCTTGGGACGTGGTCGTGGCCACGTCCGATTTTGGGGCACTCATCCGCGGCGAAAACCGCGCGGGGACTGCATTTGTTCCACGAGTCTTAGGAACTGCAGCATTAACCCGGTATGAATGTGGCAGTGCGGCATTGTTCATCTTCGACATAGTTGATCGTTCGCGGCACCCCCCTGCGATTCCAGTTGCAATTCCGCTAAAAAAGGTTTGAGTATCGCGCCAAGGCCGTGTCTTGCACCGCCCTGCTCAGCCGCCGTCCAAAAGAAGAACACGAGCGGCAGCACCAACAGAGAGGACTAACATGCGTATCTCCACCCGTATTCTTGCCGCCGCTTCCGTCGCCGCGATGTCTCTTTTCGCAGGCGCCGCCATGGCTGATGGCGAGAAGTATGTCATCGGAACAGACTCGACCTACCCGCCCTTCGAATATGTTGACGCCGGCGGCCAGTTCCTGGGCTTCGACATGGACATCGCCCGCGCGCTCTGCGCCGAGATGAAGGCCGACTGCACCATCGTCAGCAGCGACTGGGACGGCATCATTCCGGCCCTGCAGGCCAAGAAGTTCGACATGATCATCTCGTCCATGTCGATCACGCCGGAGCGCTCGAAGCTCGTCGACTTCACCAACAAATACTACAACACCCCGCCGGCAATCGCCGTGCCGAAGGATTCGACCGTCACCGACGTTGCCGGCCTGAAGGGCAAGACGATCGGCGCGCAGACCTCGACCACCCACTCGAACTACGCTGAAAAGCACCTGCCGGATACCGAGCTGAAGCTCTACCCGACGGCAGACGAGTACAAGCTCGACATCACGAATGGGCGCGTCGATGCCGTCATCGACGACATCGTCGTGCTGTCGCAGTGGGTCAAGTCGGATGCCGGCGCATGCTGCAAGATCCTGACGCCACTGCCGGTCGACAAGGAAATCAACGGCGTTGGTGCAGGCATTGCCGTCCGCAAGGGCGACGACGCGCTGCGCGAAAAGCTGAACACCGCGATCGCCGCGATCCGCACCAGCGGTGAATACAAGAAGATCCAGGACAAGTACTTCGACTTCAACGTTTACGGCGAATAAGAAAAGCTGTAGGTCGCTGATAAAGCTGATGGCGGAAGGCTTGCTCTTCCGCCATTTTTGTTTGACAACGATAGAAAGATCAAAGCGGTAGAAACCGCGAGGGGAAAACTGGCATGAGCGGATTATTTTCCGCGCTAGGTCCATTCTGGGCCTGGATTGGGCATATCTTCGATCCGCTTTGCGGACCCGCAGGACTCTTCACGTGGTTCGGTTCCTCGACGATCCTTGCCTGTGGCGACACCGGTTGGGGCGATGAGATCGCCGCCGGCCTCAAGGTCACAGTTGCGGTCGCTCTGGTTACCCTTCCAATCGGACTTGTCATCGGCTTCCTCGTCGCACTCGGCCAACAATCGGAAGAGAAATCGGTCCGCCTCGCGGCCGGCATCTACACCACGATCTTCCGTGGTCTGCCGGAACTGCTGACGCTGTTCATCATCTATTACGGCATGCAGATCCTGATCCAGTCCGTCCTCGCCTCCATGGGCTATGACGGCCGGATAGAAATCAACGCTTTCTTGGCGGGCGTGATCGCGCTTTCGATCGTATTTTCGGCCTATTGCTCGGAGGTGCTGCTCTCGGCTTTCCGCGCCATCCCGAAAGGCCAGTACGAAGCCGGGGACGCACTGGGCTTTCATCGTGGGCGCACGTTGCGCCTGATCGTGTTGCCGCAACTGGTGCGCATCGCCCTTCCCGGCCTGGTGAACCTCTGGATGATCCTGCTCAAGGATACGTCTTACGTCTCGATCATTGGCCTTGCCGATATCCTGCGGCAGACCGGTGTCGCCGTTAAGGTCACCAAACAGGCATTCCTGTTCTATACCGTCGCCTGCGCTCTCTATCTCGGCCTCGCCATCATTTCCTCCTTCGGCCTTCGTTACATCGAACGGTGGGCCAAGCGTTCGGAGATCAGCCGATGAGCCACGCCCAGACCCTCATTCCGGCGCAACCGGCCCCGAAGCAAGCGCACAAGCCGATCACCGCGACGCGCATTACGGGATACGTTGTCGTCGCTCTCTGGATCGTCCTGGCTGCCGCACTTGTCACGATGGTCGTGACCGGTTGGGATCCGGAGAAGTTCACCCGCTACGGTCCCCGCTACCTGCATGGTCTGTATACGACGATTGCCTTGGTGGTGATCTCGGTATTCTTCGGCGCCATCTTGTCGCTGCCGTTGGCCTTTGCCCGCATGTCGAAGAACAGGTTCATCAACGGCATCGCCTACTGCTACGTCTATGTGTTCCGCGGCACGCCGCTGCTGGCACAGCTCTTCCTCATTTACTACGGCCTGGGCAGTTTCCGTCCCCAGCTGGAAACGGTCGGCCTGTGGTGGTTCTTCCGCGATGCCTGGTATTGCGGTCTGTTTGCGATGACCATCAACACGGCTGCCTATCAGGCTGAAATCCTGCGTGGCGCCATCCAGAGCGTTCCGCGCGGCCAGCACGAAGCCGCGGCGTCGCTCGGCATCCACCAGGTCATCGCCTTCCGCAAGATCGTCTTGCCGCAGGCGCTGATTGTCGCCTTGCGGCCCTACGGCAACGAGATCATCCTGTTGATCAAGGGCTCTGCGGTTGTCGCCATCATCACCGTTCTCGACCTGATGGGTGAAACGCGCTACGCCTTCTCGCGCACCTTCGATTACCAGACCTACCTTTGGGCAGCGATTTTCTACCTCACCATGGTCGAAGCCCTGCGCCATCTCTGGGCCTGGATCGAGCGCCGCCTCACCCGCCACCTGAAGCGCTGAAAAACCTGGCAGCACTCGCCGATGAGAGCTGCCAACGATTTGAAATTGCGAAAGAAATTCCTGAGGCACTAGCAATTCGTCAAGCTTCGGTTAAGCATGTAGTGGTTCCATTTCATTGATCGCTAATGAGCGACCATTGGAACCAGAAGCGAGACGACGATGCACAAGGACATGGAAAGGCAGCTTCAGGGCTACGGCCTCACGACGGCCCAAATCATCTACCGGATGCCGGATCACCAAACGATCCTACAGACCTACATCTGGCAGGACTACGACCTTGCACCGGATTTTCCGGAAATGCGCAGCTTCCTGACGTTCTGGCAGGAAAAGCTCGACGGACCGCTGCATTCGGTCCGCTACATGCACCGCAAGCTCATCTCGGCCACCGAATGGCGGGCGCTGAGAGGCGAGTTCATCATCAACTGATCGCGCTGCGAACGCCGATCAGACATGAGCCTCCCCTTTGACGAACTCGTCTTCGTCCATCTCCCGATGCAGTGTGCCATAGAGGATACCGGCATAGCCCAAGGCAACCAGGCAGAGCACGGCCCAGCCCGGGATTGGCCCAAGTGCCGCGTTCTCGACTACGTAAGTCCATGAATGCGTCTGCGTCAGCGGATTGCCCTCTGTCTGGAGCTTCGGCGTGGTGATCTTCAGACACCATGCGAGCAACAGGATAAAATACATCCAGCAATAGTTGCGGCGCAGTCGCCGCTTGACCGCCCCGGGGTAGCTCAAGAGAAATTGCGGCTTGCGCAAGCTCCTGGCGATCGCGCCGGCCCAATCGGGCCTGGATTCGCCGTTCGGCGCAAGAATTTGTGCGAAATAGCCCCGCTCCAGCTTCCGCACTCGGGCGCGGTAGATATCGAAGAAGCGGTATCGGCGCGCTTCGATGAGCAACAACAGGGTGATCAGCATCATCCCGAAAAGCAGCACGCCATGGTGCGAGGTCGGCGTCGATAGTGAAACGGAAAGCAGTGCCGCCGAGACCGTGATCGCCCAATTTGATGTTCGGTCGATGCGATCGCGCCAGCTTATCATCCGGCCGAGCTCTCCCCGATAATAGTGGCTGAGCGTATTCGTGATCTCGCTTGGCGTTGCCGGGAGCGCTGGTCGCGGGCTATCCAGCTCTATCTCGAAGTTTGCCTTACTGATTTCGGCCACCATGGTATTTCCTCCATTTTGTTCTTATCCATTAGAGGATCCTTATTCTGCGCCTCGAACGTCGCCATTGCAAAAGACAATCAGTCGCCGTAGACGCAGCTCTGGAATTAAAACGATGGTGAATTGCTATGGCCAAGAAGATCGACGAAGACGCACTCGCGGAAGCCTATAACCGGGCTCTTGCCCTCGAGAAGGCGGGAGATGTCGATGCTGCCGTAAAGGCCTATGAAGAGGTCCTGGCCATCGACCCCGAGGATCATGGCGGCGCCGCCGTCCGGATCGCCTCCATGGGACGCGGCGAGACGCCGCCCAAGGCGCCGGACGCCTATGTCGAGACCCTGTTCGATCAGCACGCCGAAGTCTTCGAGGACGTTCTCGTCGAACAGCTCGGCTACCACGTGCCGATGATGGTGCGCCAGCGCCTGCAGGAGCTGAACCTTGGCCCCTTCAAGCGCATGCTCGACCTCGGCTGCGGCACTGGCCTCACCGGCAGCGCGCTCAGCAACCTCTGCGAGGACATGACCGGCATCGACATTTCCGAAAACATGGTCGAGATCGCCCACGAGAAGGAGCTCTACGACACGCTCTTTGTCGCTGAGGTCGAAGACTTCCTTGAAGACAATGACGAGGATCCGTTCGATCTCATCACCGCGACGGATGTCCTGCCCTATCTCGGCGCGCTCGAACCGCTGTTCTTCGGTGTCGCGGAAAACCTGAACCCCGGCGGTTTCTTCATCTTTTCATCCGAGGAACTGCCCGAAGCCTCCGCAAATGGCCAACCCTACATGGTCGGCCCGCATCAGCGCTTTTTGCATTCGGCAGCTTATATTCGCGAACGCCTCGCAGCGACGGGATTCGAGCTCGTCGAGATGCGAGAGATCAACGTTCGCATGCAGGAAGGCAATCCGAGCCCGGGCCACCTGGTGATTGCGCGGATGGCTTAATACTTATCCATCCACGCAACTTTCCTGTTGCGAGCGAAGCGGCACCCTGATACTTAGCCATCCACGCAAGTTTTAAAACAACGTGAAAGGCCGGCCGCATGTCGCTCTTCCTCCACAGTCATCCGCTTGCATCCTTCTGCCACAAGGTCCTGATCGCCCTTTACGAGAATGGCGCGCCCTTCGAGGCGGTCCATGTCGATCTCGGAAACGAGGCATCGAGAGCCGCGTTCCTCAGCGTCTGGCCACTCGGAAAGATGCCGGTGCTGCGCGACGAGGCACACAATCGCACTGTCCCTGAAACGACGATCATCATCGAGTATCTCGATCGCTACTATCCGGGTGCGACGGCCCTCATCCCAGGCGATTTCGACAAAGCGCTTGAGGTCCGCCTGTGGGATCGCTTCTTTGACCTGCACGTGCAGGAACCGATGCAACAGATCGTCGCCGAACGTCTGCGCGGCGGCGGCGATCCGAGCCGCGTGGCCGGTGCTGAGGCGGCGCTGCGCAAGGCCTACGGCATGATCGAGCAGAAACTCGGCGAACACCCTTGGATCGCAGGGGATAGCTTCACCATGGCCGACTGCGCCGCGGCACCCGCCCTCTTCTATGCCGAGACCCTTGTCCCTTTCGCCGGCCAGCCAAGCCTGCGGGCTTACTACGACAGGCTACTGGCGCGCCCGTCCTTTGCACGGGTCCTTGAAGAAGCGCGGCCGTATTTCAGATTCTATCCCTACCGGGAACGGCTACCCGCACGCTTCCGGCCGGACGAAGCCTCTATATGATGGACGAACCGGCCACACTCGATGAGATGTTCCACGCGCTTTCGGACCGCAGCCGGCGCGGGATGGTTGATCGTCTCGGCCGCGGGCCAGCCTCGGTGTCAGAGCTTGCCGAGCCTCTGTCGATGGCTCTGCCGACCGTTATGAAACATCTCGCCGTGCTGGAAAGGAGCGGCCTTGTCCATTCCGAAAAGAGCGGCCGCGTGCGGACTTATCGCCTGGAAGCAGGCGCATTGGGCCAGGTGGAACGCTGGCTTGCCGGACACAAGGCAAGCTGGAACGCCAGCTTTGACCGACTTGAACGATTTCTCTCGGACGACCAACCGGAGTGACGAACGACATGACAAGACATTCCGCCATGCACGAGACATTCGCAATCGAGCGAAAGATGCGGGCGCCGGTCTCACGGGTGTTTGCCGCCTGGGCCGATGCGGAGGCCAAGCGGCAGTGGTTTGCATGCCACGACGAGTGGGTGCCCATCGAATACAGCCTCGAGTTCCGCATCGGCGGCCAGGAGCGCAATCGCGTCGCAGACAGCGACGGCGTGCTGCATGCCTACGAGGCGCGCTATCTCGATATCGTGCCGCAGGCCCGCATCATCTATGCCTACGACATGAAGCTCGGCGAAACCCGCATTTCGGCATCGCTTGCGACGATCACCTTCGAAGCTACGCCATCAGGAACAACCATGCTCTTTACGGAACAGGTCGTCTTCCTCGATGACTATACCGACGGTGGCTCGCGACGGCAGGGAACGGAAATTCTGGTCGATCGCATACAGGCGTTTGTCGAGCGCGACGGCAGCACAGCGCACTAAATCTTGAACCGGTTTCATGCTAGGTTGGCGCCTCGGCATCTCACGGCGGCAGGCGAGGCAGTATGACTGCAGATAAACGACACACACAAACCGGATCCACGCTCAAGCGGCGGCCGAGATTCAATCCCAAGCGCGGCCCCAGGCCAAGCGTCCTGGCCCGGGCCAATCGCACGGTTGCCTGGGGAGCGTCCTTGGTTATCGCTGCCTTTCTCCTGATTGTCACAGTCAACGCGTTGGTGCACTAGCCGGAAGAGGCCGGGCTGTAGCTAAGCCAGCACCACCGGTCGACGCAGGATCCGGCGAGGATGGTCGGCAGGTGCGTCGTCGATGAAAGCGCGCCGCCCGACAACAGACGGCGCCGGTTGGCACATCAGGAGCCGGACACCACTTTGAGGTTTCCACCATGGCTGCCGCCACCGAAGACCTGATGCTTGCCGAAATCGCTCTGGAAGCCGTGACGCTGCTCTTCGCGCGTGATCCCGAGTTCCGGGAACAGTAGCTCGGCAACGCGATAGGCCTCCTCGAGATGCGGATAACCGGATCCGATGACCGTATCGATACCGACGTCCTGATATTCCCGCAGGCGAGCGGCCACGGTCTTCGGCGACCCGACAAGTGCTGTCCCTGCCCCGGCGCGCACCAAGCCGACACCGGCCCAAAGGTTCGGCGACACTTCCAGCTTGTCGCGCCGGCCACCGTGCAGGGCCGCCATACGCTGCTGGCCGACGGAGTCGGATTCCTTGACAAAGCGCTCCTGCGCCTCGCGGATCGTCTCATCGTCGAGTTTCGAGATCAGACGATCGGCCGCTGCCCATGCTTCCTCATCGGTTTCGCGGACGATGAAATGCAGGCGAATGCCGAAGCTGACCTCGCGCCCCTTGTTCGCCGCGGCAGCCCGTACCTTTTGAACCTTTTCTGCAACCTGAGCCGGCGGCTCGCCCCAGGTCAGGTACTTGTCGACGCGGCCGACCGAGAAGTCGATACCAGCATCCGACGAACCGCCGAAGTACAGGGGCGGCCGCGGGTTCTGCACCGATGGAAAGCCAAGCTTCGCATTCGTCGCCTTGATGTATCTGCCGTCGTAACTCGCGACACCCATTTCGAGCAGCTCTTCGAAGACCGTGAAGAACTCATCGGCATGGGCATAGCGCTCGTCGTGGGCCAAATGAATGCCGTCGCCGGCAAGCTCCGCCGGACTGCCGCCGACGACGATGTTGAGCAGCAGGCGCCCATTCGAAATACGGTCCAGCGTCGTCGTTAGACGCGCGTAGTATGCCGGTGATGCCGTACCCGGACGGATTGCCACCAGAAACTGCAGCTTCTCGGTCTTGGCCGCGAGCGCTGCCGCTGTCACGAAGGATTCTTCACAGGCAACGCCCGTCGGCAGCAGCACGCCGGAGTACCCAAGGCGATCAGCCGCCTGGGCAATCTGGGTGAGATAACCGATTTCCGGCGCGCGCGTCTGCTCGTTCGAGCCGAGATAGGCACCATCCCCCGAGGTCGGGATGAACCAGAGGAAATTGATGGGATCGTGTTTGCCGGTCATGGAAATGATGCCTTCTAGTCGGAATTGAATTAGCTTTGCTTTGCGTGCGAGGCGCCCGTCGTCGGTGTTCAGGACGGTGCCATGCCGAAAAGCCCCAGTGTTTGACGTCGTAAAATCATCGTCTTCCCTCTCTGGAAGTCAGCCGCTCTCGGCGCTCCAGTGTCTGGTTGCAATTTTGACAAAAACCATCAAATCGATCGACATTTGTAATTATTATCTTTCGAGGCTCGCCGGATTATCCGAACCGGCAATTGCCGCTTCCGGAGAAAATTTTTCCGCCACGATGCAACCCGCACTTCGACGGCTTTCCGAGCGCCGTGCTTTCCGCTAATCCTCATGCCCGGCATTCAGGAGAGGATTGGCACATGGCAAAAGTCGCATTCATCGGTCTTGGCGTAATGGGGTTTCCCATGGCTGGCCATCTCAAGGTGAAGGGCGGCCATGACGTTACCGTCTACAACCGGACCGCATCGAAGGCGGCGGCCTGGGCGGAGAAGTTCGGCGGCAGAGCGGCCCCAACACCCGCCGAAGCGGCCAAGGATGCGGATTTCGTCTTTACCTGCGTCGGCAACGACGATGATCTCCGTTCGGTGACAACAGGTGAAAACGGCGTTCTCCAGACGATGAAGCCCGGCGCGATCCTGATCGACAACACGACCGCGAGCGCGGAAGTTGCCCGCGAGCTCGATGCCGCCGCAAAAGGCAAGGGCTGCGCCTTTATCGATGCCCCGGTATCGGGTGGACAGGCCGGCGCCGAGAACGGCGTCTTGACCGTCATGTGCGGTGGTGACGAGGCTATCTTTGACAAGGCAAAGCCGGTGATCGATGCCTACGCCCGGATGGTCGGCCTCATGGGACCGGCGGGCGCCGGTCAGCTGACCAAGATGATCAACCAGATCTGCATCGCCGGCCTCGTCCAAGGGCTGGCGGAGGGCATTCACTTCGGCAAGCGCGCCGGCCTCGACATCGAGAAGGTCGTCGAGGTTATCTCCAAGGGTGCTGCCGGCTCCTGGCAGATGGAGAACCGGCACAAAACGATGAATGCAGGCAAGTACGACTTCGGCTTTGCCATCGACTGGATGCGCAAGGATCTCGGGATTGTGCTCAACGAGGCACGCCGCAACGGCGCGAAGCTGCCGGTGACGGCCTTGGTCGACCAATTCTATGGTGACGTCCAGGCCATGGGCGGCAATCGCTGGGATACGTCCTCGCTCCTGGCCCGTCTCGAAAAATGATCGGTCCCTCCTCCAGCAGCGCGGAGCTGATTGCGCATCTGCAAACGCTGCGCTCGGAGGAAAACATATCAGGCATGGCCCGTTTCGGCATCGTCACCGAAACGGCGCTCGGCATCTCCAATTCGGATCTCCGAAAGATTGCCCGATCGGTGAAGCAAAGTAACAGCCGTGCGCTGGAGCTGTGGCAAGGCAACATCCGCGAAGCGCGCCTGCTAGCGCTCTATACGGCCGAACCGCAGAAGCTCACGGCAGACCTCGCCAGAACATGGTCCGATGACTTTCACTCGTGGGAAATCGTCGATACGGCGGCAGACCTCTACGTCGAGGCTGGTCTCAAGGCGCTCATACCTGAATTCGCAGCCGACGATCGCGAGTTCGTTCGGCGAACTGCCTTTGCGATGATTGCCCGCGCAGCCGTGCATCTGAAGAATGAGCCGGACGACACGATCCTTGCCTGGCTTCCACTTATAGACGCGCACGCTCGCGACCCGCGCAATTTCGTACGCAAGGCGGTCAACTGGGCGCTGCGAAACATCGGCAAACGCAACCTGCATTGCCATGCTCGCGCATGCACAGTCGCAGAACGACTTGCCGCATCCGACGGCCGGACCGCGCGCTGGATCGGCAAGGACACCGTCCGGGAACTCAAAAGCGAGAAGGTCATCGCGAGGCTCGAGCGAAAGTCGGCAACGCGATAATAGCTGTAAAAGACAGCGAGCGGATGATGGTATCCGCCCGCCGTCCTTCCCCCCCACTATTTCTGGATGCAGGTATCGACCGTATCCTTGGTGCACTCATCGAGGCCGGTGAAGACTGGATCCGGGACCGTCTTGCCGGCGATCAGGTCCATCATCACTGACGGTGCCTTGTAGCCCATTTCGAACGGCCGCTGGCCGACAAGAGCGGTGACGAGACCTTCCTTGGCGATCGCGACTTCATCACCGATCGTGTCGGCCGCACCGATCACGAACTCGTTCTTGCCAATCTTTTCGGCCATCGGCTTGAACAGGTCGCGATAGGGCTGCGGCGCGCCGAACAGCGGCCAGCCGCCCATAATCCCGAAAGCATCGAGATCCGGGTTTGCCTGGAGAATGTCGGTCATGGCCTGAACGCCTTTGGCGCCATCGTCGTTCGTGAAGACCGGGCAACCGGCAACTTCGGTCCACCCGCCCTCGCCTTTCAGCGCGGTCAGGCCTTTCTGGCCGGTCAGGGTGTCACGCATCCCCTGCGCGCGACGCAGAATGTTGTCGGCACCCGGGTTGCCTTCGATCGTGCAGATCTTGCCGCCCTGCGGCTTGGCCTTCTTGATGTACTCGCCGATGCGCGCGCCCATCAGATAGTTATCGGTGCCGAGATAAGTCTTGCGCAGTGCTGAATCTTCCGCCGCAAGGTCGGCGTCGAGCGTCATCACGGGAACCTTGGGATTTGCCGTCTTCAGCGTCTGAGCGATCAGTTTGGCGTTCGACGGAGAAATGGCGATGGCCACCGTTTCCGCCTTGCCCAACACGTCCTGAACGATTTGCGCTTCGCCGGCTTCATCCGAAGTCGATGCAGGGCCAGTGTAGAAGCACTCGTATTCGGAGCTGGCGTTTTCCTTGTTCCACTTCTGGCAGCCTTGGTTGATTGCCTCGAAGAACGGGTTGTCGAGGCCTTTCACAACGATGACCAACTGTTTCTTGGCCGCCAGCGCCTGTCCCGCCGTCAGCGCCAGCACCGCGGCTGTAAGCAATAATGCCTTCCTCATAGCTTCCTCCCATTGAAAAAATGGCGGACGCCATCGTCCGCCACATGATCAACCCGGATACCAGACGATGCGAGGATCCTCCTCCAAACGCACATACCCCCAGGCCGAGTCGATTAGCATTTCCAGATCGTAGACGGGCCGCCATTCGAGCAGGTATTTCGCCTTGCTGTTGTCCATCCAGTTGGAATGGAACTGGCTCGGTATATCGACCGCACCGAGGCCGCGCGTCCGCGAAAGGTGGGCGGCAACCTCGCCGTAGTCGACAGGTCGGTCCATGCAGATGTTGAACAGCTGACCTCGCGCGCGCGGATTGTCGAGCGACGCGAGGATCGCCGAAACCAGATCGTCAACGTGAACGAAATTGCGCTTCAGCGGCCTGCCGTCGGCATCGCGCAACAACGGCACCGTCTGCTCCCGCTGATAGCGCTCCGCATCAGCCCGCGGCACGAGTGTCTTCCAGTCCGGCCCGCCGAAAACATCGTCGCCGAACGACAAGGTGAACTTGAAGTCGTCCTTCTCCATGATCCAGGGCGCGCGCAAGCAGCAGCCATTTATGCCATACTGTATCTGGAACTGCTCCAGCATCACCTCTTCCAGCACCTTCGACAGCGCATAGCAGCCGGGATAGGCTTGGTGAGGCGTAGCCTCTGTGATTGGCGCTTCATGGCGATAGAAAAAGTGCCCTATCCCTGCATCGCCGCCGATAAGAATGAATTGGCGCGCAGTAGCGCTCGTCCTGAAGCCCTCGAGCAGCCAGAAAAGTCCCTTGACGGTGACGTCCATGACATCTTCAGGCGTTTCCTTGCATGTCGCGAGATGCACGACATGCGTGACGCCGGCAAGCGCATTCGACACGGCCCCTCGATCGCTGATTGAGCCTCGCACAGCTTCGACGCGCTCGTTTTCCGGGCACAAGCGATTATGACAAAGCGCGCGAATGCGCGCCTTGGAAAATCGCGGATCGTCGAGCAGCCCCCCGATGAAGCGCTGCCCGACCTTGCCCGTTGCACCGGTGACAAGGATCAGCATGCTCTCCTCCGTCAACAGCTAATATACAGAGACCTCCGCGCGTCAATCGAATTGTAGTATGAAACGAGTAATTGTAACAAAGACGGTAAATTAGCAGCATCCGATTGACGGTTTCGCACGGTTCTGGGTAAATGTTGTAAGCGTTCGCAGGGAGGAAACTGGCGAGCGAATCAGCGGCCCCAAGAAAGGGTCGCGCTTTGGGAGGCTAGACGGCTGGTGGCAGTTCTTGAGCTCGCCAACATCTCCAAACATTTCGGCGCCATACAGGCGGTCAACGACGTTTCGTTTTTGCTGGAAGCGGGAGAAGTCGTCGGATTGATGGGCGATAATGGCGCCGGCAAATCGACGCTCGTGAAAATGATCGCGGGCAATTTCCGTCCGAGCCATGGAACGATGCGGCTCGACGGCAACGACCTCATTCTGCATCGACCAATCGAGGCCCGGCAGCGGGGCATCGAGATCGTCCACCAGGACCTGGCGCTCTGCAACAATCTGACGGCCGCAGCGAACGTGTTCCTCGGCCGCGAGATGCGCCGTGGTTACGGCCCCATGCGCATTCTCGATTACAAGACGATGTACAAGCGCGCCGGCGAAATCTTCAAGGAACTGAAATCGGAGACGCGGCCGCGAGATCTGGTGAAGCAGATGTCGGGTGGTCAGCGCCAGGCCGTCGCAATCGCTCGCACCATGCTGGCGGAAGCGAAGCTCGTGCTCATGGACGAGCCTACCGCCGCCATCTCGGTTCGCCAGGTTGCCGAGGTTCTTGCTCACATCCGTCAACTGCGCGATCGCGGCATCGCGGTCATTCTCATCAGCCACCGCATGCCTGACGTTTTCTCGGTCGCCGATCGGGTGATCGTCATGCGGCGCGGGCGCAAGGTTGCCGACAAGCCGATAACGGCGAGTTCGCCGGAGGAAGTCACCGGGCTCATAACAGGCGCAATCGAACAGGTGTGACTGGCAGCCGCTCCCTAACGTAAGTGAAGGTCGACCATGGCAATAACCCTCGATCAGACGATAGCGCAAAGGCAGCGCAACTGGTTCTCGTCCGTATTCGCGAGCCAGACCTTCTGGGTCCTCGTCGCCGTCATCATCGCCTGCATCTTCCTGTCCTTCGCCACGAGCTCCTTCGCCACCCCCACCAATCTCTACAACATCACCCGCAACGTCACCTTTGTCGCCATCATTGCTCTCGGCATGACGCTGGTCATCATCACCGGAGGCATCGATCTGTCCGTTGGGTCGGTTCTTTGCCTCTGCAGTATGGTGTTGGCGGTTACGATGCATGCCGGCTATGGGATCGGGACCGGCATTGCGGCCTCGATCGGCACGGCGCTGGTGGTCGGCGCCTTCAACGGCCTGTTGATTGCCTATCTCGGATTCCCGCCGTTCGTCGTCACCCTTGGCATGCTGTCAATTGCCCGCAGCCTCGCAATGGTGGCCTCCAACAATACCGTCGTCTTCCAGTTCGGCCCGGATCACGACAAGCTGCTGGCGCTTGGCGGCGGCGCATGGCTCGGCATCGCCAATCCTGTCCTTTACATGGCCGTGCTGGCGCTGCTGACCGGCTTCGTGCTGCGCTGGACGCGCTTCGGCCGTTATGTCTTCGCGATTGGTGGAAACGAGCATGCAGCCACGCTGACGGGCGTGCCTGTCAGGAAGATCAAAGTCGCGGTTTATATGATCTCGGCTCTCTCAGCCGGTGTCGCCGGCATCATCCAGACCGGATGGCTGGGTGCCGTAACCACGAACATCGGTGCAGGGATGGAACTGCAGGTCATCGCCGCAGCCGTCATCGGCGGCGCCAATCTTGCAGGCGGCGTCGGCACCGCCTTCGGCGCCATTGTCGGCGCCGCGTTGATCGAGGTCATCCGCAACAGCCTCGGCCTGCTCGGCATCAACGCCTTCTGGCAGGGCACCTTCATCGGCGGCGCGATCGTTCTCGCGGTTCTGTTTGACCGGCTCAGGAACCTGCGGCAGAGCGACTAGCAACTGCCGCGGCTCTCGTATCAGTCCTCGTTCGACTTCGCGTTGTCGAGGATCATGTAATCGAGCGGCAACTGCGTCGAATACTTGATCTGCTCCATCGCGAAGGCGGAAGACACGTCGCGAATCTCGATCTTTGCGATCATCCGCTTGTAGAAGGCGTCATAGGCGGCAATGTCAGGCACGACCACCCGCAGAAGGTAGTCCACGTCGCCGCTCATGCGATAGAACTCGACCACCTCGGGAAAATCGGCAACGACTTCCGAAAAACGCCGCAGCCACTCGATCGAGTGTGTTGCGGTGCGGATCGAGACAAAAACCGTGACCTTTGTGTTGACCTTTTCCGGGTCAAGGATGGCGACGCGCCGCTTGATCACGCCATCCTCTTCCATCTTCTGGATGCGCCGCCAGCAGGGTGTCGTGGACAGCCCGACCTTCTTGGCGAGATCGGCAACAGCCAAAGTCGAATCCTCCTGCAACAGGCGCAGGATTTTGCGGTCGAGACGGTCCATACGGAAAAGCCCTTTCGAATTTATTTTCTTTGTATAGCGTGATTCCGGCAGTTTAAAAGAATTTTGTTTCAGCGCAGCAATGAGGCGACCCGCTCGCGCAGCACAGGCAACAACTCCGTCTCGAACCACGGGTTGCGCTTGATCCATCCGGTATTGCGCCAGCTCGGATGAGGCAGCGGCAAGATGCCAGGCATGCGGACCTTCGACAGCGTCGTTCGCCAGGCTCGCACCGTCTCCGTCATATTCTCGCTGCGCTCCGCGCCCATGTGCCACGCCTGCGCATATTGGCCGACTGCAAGGACAAGCTCGATCTGCGGCATGGCCGATATGACCCTGCTCCGCCAATGCGGCGCACATTCACGCCGCGGCGGCAGGTCGCTTCCCTTCGAATCATAGCCGGGAAAACAGAAGCCCATCGGCACGATGGCGAAACAGTCGGGGTCGTAGAACGTCTCCCGATCCACCCTCAGCCAGTCGCGCAACCGGTCGCCGGATGCATCATTGAAGGGAATGCCGCTCTCATGAACCTTGAGGCCGGGCGCCTGCCCCGCGATCAGGATCCTCGCCTTCGACGATATCACTGCGACCGGCCGCGGCTCGTGCGGCAAACGACCATTCGCGCCGCCAAGCGGCGTGTCACGACAGATGCGGCAGGCCGCAATCTCCTGCCGAAGACTATCGAGCGCTGCCTCGTCCGGCGCACCTCTTGAGATCACCATCCGAGCAACCCCAGGACACCTCGTGCAACTGGTCGCGGCGCATGGTCGCGTACGCTCCGCGGCATCTCGAACGTGCCCTCCCAGAGCCCGACCTTCTGCGCCCTCGCCCGCGCCTCCTCGTCACCATACGCTCCGTAGGATACCGCCATGCCCTTTCGCACCATCGTGGCGTTGAGATCCGCCCCCCCAGCATGGCAGACCACCAGCAGGCGATCGAAACGGTCCCGTTCGGTTCCCCTGCATTGCGTATCGTTGGCCCTGACAAGGGCTTGCAACGCCTGCTTCGCCTCTCGCCCGCACGCCCATTCGCTGCCCGCACGCTCGCATGTCTGGCTGAGCTCGGGCGCGTCGATACCGTATAGCCGCATCCGATCGCCGCCTATGTTCAGGCTGTCGCCGTCAGCCGCATGAAACTGGCCGGAATAGACCGTTGCCGCGTCATCATTCAGCTTGGCTGCAATCAGCCACAGGAATGCCAGCAGAGCCAGCGCCGTCACGCCGTCGCGCATCACCCGCAAACCGCGCGTCACGCTTTCGCCTCCTTAAAAAACAAATCCTTGGCAAAGATGGCTAACACCATCTTAAGGATTGCGCTTTACGGTTTAGACAACCGCGGATCAAGTTTCAACGTGCACAATGGGTACTGGCGTTAGCACATCGACCGACAAGAACATCGTCGACAAGTCACGCAGCCACCGCAACAAGCCAGTGTCGAAGGCTGTGCGGTTGACGCGGGAGCGCCTCCAGTCGAGCCACGCCGCAAGCGGTACGTTCGATCGCGACGTGCTGGTAATGTATATCAATACGGTCCTGCAGGGCGCATCGATCGTCCCGCTCTTCGTCATGATCATCGCCGCCCTCGGCGTCTACTTCACCGAAAACACGCAAATCTTTCTGTGGGCGCTTCTGACCCTGACGGCCCATGCCACCAACGTATTTCTGGCGCGCCGCGCCCGAGGCCAGGAGATCAACGCGACGACGGCCCGCAAATGGCGCCGCCTTCTCCTGTTTGGACAATTCATGGTCGGCTGCTGCTGGGCGGTGTTCGCCCTGCAGGACTGCATGGCATGCGAACCCTCGAGCTTCCTGCTCTACAAGGGGGCCACGCTGCTGATCGCACTCTCGATCACTGCGATGTCGAACTTCATGCTGACGCCGTCGGTGCTCATCACGTTCGCACCGGTCGTCCTCGGACTGATCGCCCAGGCTGGCCTTTCCCGTGGAATCCTCGAGATCAGCCTGACGGCCGTCTTCACCACGACGGTTATCCTCTTCAACTACATCAGCGACCGGCTGTTCCAGTCCAACCTCAGGATCCTCGCCTATCAGGCCGAGAAGGACGACCTGATCGCCGAGTTGGAAGTCGCAAAGTCGATGTCCGATGAGGCCCGCCGCCGGGCGGAAGAAGCAAACCTCGCAAAGTCCCGCTTCCTCGCATCCATGTCGCACGAATTGCGCACGCCTCTCAATGCGATCCTCGGCTTCTCGGAAGTCATGTCCGCCGAAGTGATGGGGCCGCTCAACAACGCCACCTACAAGGAATATACCAGCGACATTCACCGCTCGGGTGAGCATCTGCTGAACCTTATCAACGAGATCCTAGACCTCTCGCGCATCGAGGCCGGAAAATACGAGCTGAGCGAGGAAGCCGTCTCGCTGCTGAACATCTCGGAAGATTGCATCGGCATGGTGCAGCTACGCGCACGCGGCAAGAACATCACCATCTCGCCGCAGTTCGAGGCCGAATTGCCGGCCGTTTGGGCGGATGAGAAGTCATTGCGTCAGGTCGTCCTCAATCTGCTGTCCAATGCCGTGAAGTTCACCCCGCAAGGCGGCGAAATCCGCGTCAAGGTCGGCTGGACCGCCGGCGGGGGCCAATACATCTCCATCAAGGACAATGGCCCCGGGATTCCTGAAGAAGAGATCCCCGTGGTTCTCTCGGCCTTCGGCCAGGGGTCGATCGCGATCAAGAGCGCCGAACAAGGCACCGGCCTCGGCCTGCCGATCGTTCAGGCGATCCTCGCCAAGCACGACGGCCAGTTCATCCTCAAATCGAAGCTGCGCGAAGGCACCGAAGTCATCGCCATCCTGCCCGCCAAACGCGTGCTCCAGACTGTCCCGGCGGTCGAAGATGCGCCGGCGGTCTCCCGCAAGCGCCGGAGTTTTGCTTGACCGTCTGGTCGACCACAGGCGCCTCTATCCAAACAGCAGATGCTCGCCGATCGTGAACAGCAGGAACACGCCGCACGCAACGATCATGCAGACGACGGCGAAGGAGCCGAGATCCTTGGCGTGCTTTCCGACCATGGAAATCTCCGGCGAAATCCTATCGATGACTTCCTCGATCGCCGTGTTCAGGGCCTCGACGGCAAAGAGGGCAAGAAATAGCACGACAGCAATCATCAGCTCGGCAAGCGTTGCCCCGACGACGATCAGGAGGATCACTGAAAACGCGAAGAACAGCAGTTCTTGCCGGAATGCAGCCTCCCTGATCAACCGCCTGAAGCCGCCCAGCGAGTAGCCGGCGGCTGCAAAAAAGTGGCTGATGCCGGTGAGTTTTGTCACGGCAGGTTTCATCAATTGCCCTCGTTGTCCGTCAATGGCGGCCTTGTCGCCGCCAGTCAGAAATTGCGAATACCGGTTCGCGGTCGCCGCGGCAAGGACTCCGTCATCAACCTGTCACAAACCTGAAGGTCAGTGCTTGTTGGTGACGCCTGCCTGCGAAAACGTCGCCATGCCGGAATGGCAGGCCGCCGCCGCCTTGACGATCCCGGCCGCAAGGGCCGCCCCCGTCCCCTCGCCGAGCCGCATGCCGAGCGCCAGAAGCGGCGTCTTGCCAAGCATTTCGATTGCCCGCAAATGGCCCGGCTCGCCGGAGACGTGGCCGATCAGGCAGTGATCGAGCGCCGAAGGATTGGCCGCCTTGAGGATGGCGCCGGCTGCCGTTGCGACGTAGCCGTCGATCAATACCGGAATCTTCTCGACACGCGCTGCAAGGATCGCTCCCGCCATCGCCGCGATCTCACGACCGCCGAGGCGGCGCATGATCTCGAGCGGATCGTCCAGATGATCGCTGTGGAGCGCAACGGCTCGCTCAACGGCTGCGATCTTGCGCTCCAGCATCTCGCCTTCGGAACCCGTGCCCGGACCAACCCAATCACGCGCAGTGCCGCCGTAAAGGGCGTAGTTGATCGCCGCTGCGATCGTGGTGTTGCCGATTCCCATCTCACCGATGCAGAGAAGATCGGTACCGCCAGCGATCGCTTCCATGCCGAAGGCCATGGTCGCCGCACAGTCACGCTCGGACAAAGCAGGCTCTTCGGTAATGTCGCCGGTCGGATAGTCGAGCGCCAGATCGAAGACTTTCAGGCCGAGGTCATAGGCGACGCAAATCTGATTGATCGCAGCGCCACCGGCCGCAAAATTCTCGACCATCTGCTGCGTGACGGCAGGCGGAAACGGCGTGATGCCCTGCCTAGTCACGCCATGGTTGCCGGCGAAGATCGCCACCAGCGGCCGATTCACTGCAGGCACCCTGCCCGTCCAGGCGGCGAGCCAGAATGCAATTTCCTCAAGCCGTCCGAGCGCACCGGGCGGCTTCGTCAACTGCGCATCGCGATCGCGCGCGGCAGCAAGTGCCCTGGCATCCGGTCCCGGCAGATCGCGCAAAAGTGCCCGAAAATCGTCGAACGGCAGGCCTGAAACGCTCATGAATTCGGCTTCCTTGTCTTGGTCGGTAACTTGTCTTTTCGCTGCAAATCAGCTTCTTTCGTCGCAACTCTCTTAAAGGCAGGCGCCGAGGCGAACAACACCTAAAGCGCTGCATATGGTCGCGGGGTCGGGGTCAGAATGAATATCGGAAACTATGCGGCCGACCTTGCTCGTGCGGTTGCCTTCCTCAGCCGTATTCCGATGCCGTCTTTTGCCTTCGCCGACTTTAACGGCAAGCTTGACCGCGCCTCCCGTGCCTTCCCCGCGGCGGGCATTGTCATCGCACTGCTGCCTGCGCTTGTCTTGCTGGTCATGCTTGGCCTGCGCGCCGACCGGCTGATGTCGGCCTTCGCCGCGCTTGCCGTCCAGGCGGCATTGACCGGCGCGCTGCACGAGGATGGCCTCGCCGACTGCGCCGATGGCCTCGGCGGCGGGCGCGACCGCGATCACGCGCTTTCGATCATGAAGGACAGCCGCATCGGGACCTACGGCGCGATCGCCTTGATTCTGTCGTTTGCGCTTCGCGCGGCGGGACTCGCCGCTGTCGTACGAGAAGCCCCGCCCATGGCTGCAGCCCTTGCCATTCCGGCGATCGCCTGTATCAGCCGCGCCGCGCTCGTTTGGCACTGGCATCGGCTGCCGGCAGCAAAACCCGATGGTGTGGCGGCCGCCGCGGGACAGCCGGGCGACGGTGCGATGCACATGGCGCTCGCCACAGCCTGCCTTTTCGCGGCCCTGCTGCTCTGGCCGAGCCTTGGCCTCCTGCCCCTCGTCTGCGCCCTTCTCGCCTGCGGTTTATCCGCCATGGTCTTCACGCGCATCGTCCGTCGCAAACTCACGGGACACACCGGCGACACGCTTGGGGCTACCCAGCAGATTTCGGAGATCGCCGCCTTCTGCGCCCTTGCCATGGCTTTCTGAAATCTCGATATAGATTGCATGCAAACACCTTGCATCCACGTCTGCTCAATTGATCCGGAAACCGCCCTGTGCACGGGTTGCGGTCGCACGCTTCCGGAGATCGGCGGTTGGATTTCCTTTTCCGACGAAGAGCGCCGACGTCTGATGACATTGTTGCCCGCGCGGCTTGCCGCATGCGGACTGACGACCCCATCGAAGCCGACTCAGCAGGCCACAGCGGAGCAGCGTGCATGAACCGTCTGACGATCGTCCTTGCGGTCCTTGGCCTCGGTCTCGCAGTCCTCTTGTTCAGCGGCGACACGACCCGCGTCTTCGGCATGCGAACCGATGATTTCGGCCGCTTTGTCTATCTGCTTCCGATTGCACTAATGCTGGCCGCCGGCATCTGGGCGAGGCGCACGAGCGCCAGCGAGACACTGCGCAACCTCATGATCTGGCTCGTGCTGATCCTCGCTCTTGCGACCGTGTATCTGTATCGCCAGGAAGCGCTTGGCGTCGGTAACCGCCTGCTGGCCGGCCTCGTGCCGGGGCGTGCCGTTGTCGTGACAACCAGCGAGGGCGGTCAGGAGGTGATCCTTCACAAAGTCCTGAACGGCCACTACGAAGCCTATGTCACGGTCAATGGCCAGAGCATTTCCATGCTGGTCGATACCGGCGCCAGCATGATTGCGCTGTCCCGCGAGGATGCGAAGCGAGTTGGCATCATCCCGGAAAATCTCGATTATTCGATGAGCGTAATGACCGCCAACGGCCGCGCCCGCGCAGCTCGCGTGACGCTTGCCGAGGTCGCAATCGGCCCGATCGTTCGTCACAACGTCCCGGCCAGCGTCGCTGAGGACGGCAAGCTCGACCAGAGCCTGCTCGGCATGAGCTTCCTCTCCACCCTCGGCTCCCTCCAGATCCAGACGGACGAACTGCGGATGCGAGACTAATGGCCTCGGTCTAGCTCCGCAGCCTGTATCCCGTCTTGAAGATCCAGCCCAGGCTACCGAGGCAAATCAGCAGGAAGAGCGAGATCATCCCGAGGCTGACCAGCGGATTGACGTCGGCAATGCCGAAGAAGCTCCAGCGGAAACCACTGACAAGGTAGAGCACCGGATTGAAGTGGCTTACCGCCTGCCAGAACGGCGGCAGCATGTTGATCGAATAGAAACTGCCGCCAAGAAACGTCAGGGGCGGCACGACCAGCATCGGGATCAGGTTCAACTGTTCGAAGTTGGCGGCCCAGATGCCGATCATGAATCCGAAAAGGCTAAAGGTGATCGCCGTCAGCAGGAAGAACAGAACCATCATCCCCGGATGCTGGATCCTGATATCCACGAATAGATTCGCCGTAAGCAGGATGATCACCCCGATCATCAGTCCCTTCGTCGCCGCCGCACCGACGTAGCCAAGCAGGATCTCGCTCATGGCCACCGGGGCCGACAAGACCTCGTAGATCGTGCCGGTAAACTTCGGAAAGTAGATGCCGAACGACCCGTTGCTGATGCATTGGCCAAGCAGCGTCAGCATGATCAGGCCGGGCGTGATGAACGCGCCGTAGGATACCCCCTCCACTTCCTGGATCCGCGAGCCGATCGCCGCGCCGAAAACGATGAAATAGAGCGACGTCGAGATCACCGGCGACACGACGCTTTGCAGAAGCGTCCGGCGCGTGCGCGCCATTTCGAAGAAATAGATGGACTTGATGGCTTCGACGTTCATTTCGCTCCTCCCACGAGCGCCACGAAGATGTCTTCCAGCGAGCTCTGCTGCGTCGAAAGATCCTTGAAGTGAATGTTGTGCTCGCTGAGCCGGGTCAGCAACGTGGCAACGCTTTCCTGTTCTTTCTCTGCATCGAAATCGTAGATCAGGCGGGTGCCGTCTGCGACGAGCGAGAGGCCGTTGCCGGCAAACCGATCCGGCAACGCCTGCAATGGCTCGGTCAATTCGAGAATGAGCTGCTTGCGGCCAAGCTTGGCCATCAGCGCCGTCTTGTCTTCCACCAAAAGCAGCTCCCCGCCGTTGATGACGCCGACACGATCGGCAATCTCTTCCGCCTCTTCGATGTAGTGTGTCGTCAGGATGATCGTGACGCCTGAGCGTCGCAGCTTCTCCACGACATGCCACATGTCCTTGCGCAGCGTCACGTCCACGCCCGCGGTCGGCTCGTCGAGGAAAAGGATTTGCGGTTCATGCGACAGTGCCTTGGCAATGAGCACGCGCCGCTTCATGCCACCGGACAGCTGCCGCAGCATATTGTCTTTCTTGTCCCACAGCGACAGATCGCGGAGCACCTTGTCGATATGCCCGGGATTGGGCCGCTTGCCGTGCAGCCCGCGGGAGAAGCTGACGGTATTCCACACGGTCTCGAACTGGTCCGTGGTAAGTTCCTGGGGAACAAGGCCAATCATCGAGCGCGTCGCCCGGAACTCCTTCACCACGTCATGGCCATCGACCGTGACCGTGCCACCGGTCGGATTCGTGATACCGCAGACGATTGAGATCATAGTTGTCTTGCCCGCCCCGTTCGGCCCGAGCAAGGCTAAAATCTCACCCCTCTCGACATCGAGATCGATGCCCTTGAGCGCTTGAAATCCGTTGGCGTAGGTCTTGGTGAGATTTCGGATGGAAATGATGGGGGCCATGAACTCTTCTGACATCTGCGGCGGGAGTTGCTGGGGCGCTATATATCCGCTTTGAGTAGTTTTGACATCCCAACACAGGTGAACAGAGTATTCACTCGCGTGAAAAGGCGCACGGGAAGAAAAGATCCTTCGCGCCTTCAGCGAACCCCAAAGCAGCAGATGTCATCAGACGGTGATATTTCTGATCCATAAAGACGGCGAGGCAAGCAAGCGCTCTCCGTCCCGCCGCACCCCTTGCGGAGCCGCCGTCCGAGCGATCTCGTTACGCTCCTTTGCTTCCTCGGCATACAGTAGAATGTATTACCTATGATGACATGAGATGACAGGATCCGGCTGGGCGGCCGTCGCCCGCGCCGCCTTCGCATTGGGGGCCGGCTCTCGGGCCGGCCTTTCCTTTTCAATCGCAGTAGACCCTACCGCTCTGGCGTGCGCGCAGATCGAAGTGAAAATGGTTCCAATGCTCTGGATTGCTGCCCGGTCCGAGCACCGTGTTGAAGTACTTGCAGCTGTCGCTGCGCACGGCCTGCAGCAGCCTGCCCTCCCGGAAAGAGAACAACCCTTTCTTGCGCACGTCGATCGCGTGACCGCTCTTCAGGACAAACTTGCCGACATCGATTGCGTTGCCGTGAGCGTGCTCGGACATCGGATTGTAGCGCTGCCGGCTGTTGTTCATGCGGCGGCAGCTATATCCGCCGAGGGGCTGGATGGTCTTGATACCGGACCAGTAGCGAAAGCGGGCGGAAGGCGCGAGCTCGTTCTTGACCCATTTGGCGAAGGCGAGCGTCACCTGGCAATTCAGCGTCACCGCCGGCCGGACGCCGATATTGCCTGACAGGCCCTGCAATGAGATCGGGTACGGCACCTGGCAGGCCGGCCCGTTTGAGATCGGCGGCTTCTCGGTATAGACGACACCCATCCGCTTCAACTCACGGCGACAGGCAAGCTCCGAGGCTGGCATTACGCTCGGATCAGCGGGCGCGACCGGTTCGCTCATCATCGGCGCGGTCGGGTTGTTCGGTCGCAACATGGCGACCTCGTTCTCTTCGGGCACGCGCGCCGGCGCAACCACCCGCCTTCCGTCATTCCAGACAGGTGCGTTACCCATCTGCGCCTGCGCCGCGGGCGCAGGGATCCGCGCGCTGTTAAGCTGGGTCGGATTTTCGGTGCCGATGCCATCGACAACGGGCTGGTCGGACTGGCCCTCGGCGATCTGCTGCTGTTGCTCCTCTGCCAGACCGACGACAGGCTCCGCCCCCAGTTCAGCATCCATATTGACGCCACCGGTAGGCACGGAAAGTGGCTGCGTTCCGCCCCAGGTCGAAGGCTGGTTTCGAAGTGAGCCGGCAGCGCCCTGCGCGCCCGCCATCGCCTCGTCGCTGTCGATCATTGGCAGTCGCCCGGGCTGCGCGGATGCCCGTAGCGTCTGGCTGCCACTGCGGCTCTCACCTGTTCCAGCAAGATTGGGGGTGTTGAGATAATCCACCGATCCTGCGACATCGCTGACAGGCGCGTTTGCGGCCGGATAGGCCTGCTCGCTCGGCGCTGTCTGCATTTGCGGCACAGGTGCACGGCGGCTTGCCGGAGAGATCGATCCCACCCGTGTTCCATTGTCCACCTCGCCGGGCGGAATAAGGCCATCGGTGGAACACGTCACCAAGGCTGTCGATAGCAGCACGGGCAATACGTATTGCCGAAGAATGGGAACAAACGCCATACTCTCATCGCTTCCGAGGAACGGCAGGGATCTAAAACTTGAGCCGAAATTTAACGATGAACGGTGAACGAAAGCTTACCCGGATCGCGACTGCCGCCCCCAACTCCCGAAACCGAGCCCGGACAGCACATGTCCAGGCCAAGGACAAGACGCTGGCCCGACGCGCAGCTGTCACAATTTGGACATAGCCGCCCTCGACAACACAAGTTGCCGCATGCTGTACAAAAACGAAATCTTAAGTCATTCCAACGATTGTAAGATTGAGCCATCCAACGTCGGACCGGGTATGAGTTTCTTCGCTGCTTTCGTCAAAATCGCAGACCCGATGGCGTCATCCCGAGGTAGCAGCGAGGCTGCCGTGGCGGCGCTGGAACGCCAACTCGCGGACAAGGAGCGGCAGCTCGAACAGCAGGCGGTCGCCCTCGCGCACAGCCGGAAGATATTCGATCGCTCGTCCGAGGCCGCACGGATTGGCGTATGGGAATGCAGCCTACCCGACAATCAGCTTGTCTGGACCAAGATGGTCTACGATCTCTTCGACCTGCCACATGAGGCGAATCTCGACCGCGCCGAGATCCTGAAATGCTACTCTAGAGAATCGCTTTCCGAGCTTATTCGTCTCCGCGGCCGAGCGATCGAGGATCGGACCGGATTTACGCTCGATGCCGAGATCCTCACGCCCAAGGGCCATACGCGTTGGATTCGCATCACCGCGACCGTTGAGTGTGAAGACGATGTCCCCGTCCGGATCTTCGGCATGAAACTCGACATCACGGCTGAAAAGATGATGTACGATCAGATCCGCTATCTGGCGGAATTCGACATCCTGACCGGCCTGCCGAACCGCGCGCAGTTTCAGACCGCGCTGCAGCGCCTGCCTCTGCGCTCCGTTGGCGGCAATGCCGCTGCCCTGCTTCTGATCGACCTCGACGGCTTCAAGGGCATTAACGACACCTTCGGCCACCAGGCGGGCGACGATTGCCTCAAGGAAACGGCAGAACGGTTGCTCGCAGCGTGCGCGGGGGCAGACCTCGTGGCACGGATTGGCGGCGATGAGTTCGCAGTTCTCGTCAGCGGCTACGACAGTGTCGAAAGCGTCGCCGCGCTCGCCGGGACAGTCGTTCGGCGCCTCAACCGCTCTATCGAACGGAACGGCGCCAAAATGGATGTCGGCGCATCCGTCGGGGTTGCCTTCCACGACGCATCGCTGCGTTCTGACATCTTCGTTTGCGCCGACGCCGCGCTCTACAAGGCGAAGAGCGACGGCAAGAACCGCTTCCAGGTCCACCAGGCTCCCGCCTGCATCGACAATCCAAAGATGGACGCCGCCTAACCTCTCCCACGCATTGACCGAGCAACGTGCCTTCTGAAACGCTGGCGACGGATGCACGCGTCTGGACTATACTGCAGGCTGACTGCGGTCATCGGCAACGTGCGTCGGGAGTGGCATATGGCAGACAGCAGATCCCCGGTCGCCCCAGGCGCCCGCGACATTGCAATATTGATCGGCCGGCTGCTTCTCGCCTGGATCTTCCTGCATGAAGGCGTCTCGCTGGCGTTGAATTTTTCGGGCGCCGTCGAGATGGCCGCGCAATTCGGCTTGAGCGTTCCCCTGCTTGTGGCAACGATCGCACTCCAGATCGGCGCCGGCCTATCTATTGCGGGCGGGCTCTTGACCCGCTTCGGCGCAGCCGCCCTGGGCCTGTTTTGCGTCGCAACCGCCACGCTCTACCACACGAACTTCAGCGACCAGAACGAACTCCTTCATTTCGAGAAGGACCTGGCCATTGCTGGTGGGATGTTTGTGCTCGCCGCGGTGGGAGCCGGCGCTCTCTCGATCGATCACTGGCTGAGGAGCCGCGGGCAGTAGCGCCGGTCGAACTGAAAAATCTGAACACCTACCCTCGTCGCCGACCGTCGCGAAGATTATTGCGCGAAGTCACCATGCGGTCACGCAGCGGCGCACCGCTCTCCCCGATAGGCTCTCACGATCGCCTCGACCGCCTCCACCGCCTGGGCAGTGTTCGTCTGGTAGTTCGTGACTGACAGCCGCAAGACCTGCCTGCCGCGCCATATCGCGCCACCGGCAAACAGGGCGCCTTCCCGCTGCAAGGCACCGATCGTTCGCTTGGTCAGGTCGTCGGCCTGCTCGGCCGGCCAGTCCGCTCCGAAGCGCACTATCACTTGGTTGAGCAGCACATCGTTGGCGATCGCAATTCCCGGCTCTTTGGCAAGCGCCTGCGCTATGGATGCCGCGACGTCACTGGCGCCATCAACCAAGGCCTCGATGCCCTGGCGTCCGAGATGTCTGATCATCGCCCACGTGGCAAAGCCACGCGCGCGCCGCGACAGCTCCGGCACATAGTGCGAGGGATCGCGCTCGCCTTCGCTGGCAAGCGGCAGATAGCTCGCCGATATGGTCATGGCCCGCCGATGCGCGACTTCGTCGCGGACGATTGCATAGCCGCAATCGTATGGCGTCTGCAGCCACTTGTGCCCGTCCGTCGCCCAGCTGTCCGCCTGCTCCACGCCTGAAGTGAGATGACGGCGCCGTGCCGATACCTGCGCCCAGAGGCCGAACGCCCCGTCGACATGCACCCATGCGCCCTTCGATTTGGCGATCGGGATCAACCTGCCGAAATCATCGCAGGCACCCGTATTGATCTGCCCGGCCTGGAGGATCGCTATGCGCGGGCCAGAGACATCAGCAACGGCCTGTTCGAACCCTGCCGGCACGATACGCCCCTGATCATCAGTCGGGACCCGTATCACGCGGTCGTGGCCGAGACCGAGAAACTGCAAGGCAGAAAATACCGTCGTATGCGCATCATCGCCGATCAGCACTGAAATGGGCGGCGCTCCGAACAGCCCGTTGGCGTCGGCATCCCAGCCGGCGCGCAACAGTACCTCGCCTCGGGCCGCCGCCAGGCAAGTGAAATTCGCGACGGTTGCGCCGGTAACGAAACCTACTGAGGCCTCTAAGGGGAGTCCGAGCAGCTGAAGCAGCCAGCGCCCGCCCACTGTTTCAACGGCCGCGGCCGAAGGCGATACCGTATGGTTGCCGGCATTCTGTCCCCACGCACTGGTAAGGAAGTCAGCCGCTACCCCCATTGGGTGAGAGCCACCGATGACCCAGCCGAAGAAGCGAGGGCCGGTCATCAAATGCAGTCCGGGCTCGGCCGTTGTTACTAGCTCGTCAAGCACGTCGACAAGTGGCGATGGCTGTTCCGGCAGCGGAGCGGCGAAAGCCTCCAGCGAGCCGGCGTAATCCCGCAACGGATGATGAGGCCGACTATCGATCGTGTCGCGAAAGCGCGCGGCATGGTCGGCAGCGATTGAGAACAGTTCCTTCGTGCCCATGCGTCCGCCCCCCAACATCAGGCAGTTGAGCCTGCGATGGCGGAGAATAGCCTGAACTCAGTGCCGGAGCCAGCCAAACGGCTCACCCCCCCGACGGAACGCTTTCAGATAATCAGGCGCCTGCACTGCGAAGTGCCACGGGCGCCTCGTGTTTCTCGCTGCCGTAGAGCTCGTTCATGATCTTGGCGACTTCGACGGCATAGCCTTCCGTCAAGCCGTGCAATATCTGCCCGCCGAAGGATGCGGGCTCCTCGGTGTCGTTGTCCCACACCATCCAGAGATCGAGCGGGTCGCAAATGACGTCGTAGCGTAGGTCGGAACTGTACATGGGTAGATTGCCTCGATAACCCCACCCACTTAACCCACTGACTCTTAACGTCCTCTTGCTTTGGACTAGCAATTAGGGTGAACGATTTTTTGTGCTGGTGGCCGGAAGCCCAGAAACGACCAGGACAAAAACGGTTCTTGATCCTGCCGGAGCTCTCGCAGCGATGTCGTCGCCACGCGGCAGGTAGGCCCTGAATACAAGTTGCGACGCCCTTCAGAGGCGCTCGCGGCCGTCGGCACAGAGCAAATCCAAGGTCCCCGTTTTATTGCGCAGGGACGCTCCCCGTAACGATACGATCCGTTTTCATCACGTCCATCTGCGGCCAGTTGGACGCGGCTTCGGTCGCCGGACGGCTGCCGACTGCCAGAATTGTGATCAGACCGGCCACGATGGCAGTCACAATCAAGCCGCTATAGGTCATGTTTCGAGCCTCAATGCTGTGGTTTCCCAGCCACTGCGGCGCAAACTGATACGAGAGCCTAAATGAAAGCATAATGAACGTGGTTAACGCACAGCCTTTCCGTTCTTGACCGGCGTGTTGTGGATAACTAATCGGCAGCACTGGCCTGCGCGGACCGCTCGTGGAACAACCGCTTCAACGCATCGAGCTTCTCAGCATCAATCTTCGGGTCGGTCACAGAAACCCAGCCATCGATATAGTGCTGGGGCGCATAGACGTGACCGTACCCCATGGGAGAGCTCGTGGCGATTGCCACGTCGACCAGCAATTGCAGCATCGTCAGCGCGGGAAACCAACGCAGGCTCGGCGAAACATCCGGGCCGCGCGGACGCCTCATCCATGCCGGCTCCCGATAGAAGGAATAGGCATCGAAGAAGGTTATTGGGTCGCTGGCATACTGCAGGTAGACGATGCGAATGGGTCCCCAGGTCGCCCCGGGAATATCGAGGTGGTTCGTCTGGTTGGTAAATCGGATGAGGGATCCGTCGCGGAACTGCGGCAGCCACGCGGGCGACTGGGGATTGCGCGCCGCCGTCACGTCTCGCCACATCCTGCTTTCAAAAGGGGGCCCGCTCCACAAAGCCCCCTGAAACGGATCCGCGACAATGTCGAATATATCGGCAGATACCTGCGAATTCAGCGCGCCAAGGCTTAGGCCATGCAGGTAGAGCTTCGGTCTCTTGTCTCGTGGCAAGGTCGTCCAGTAGCCATAGACTTCCCGAAACAACGCCTTGCCTGAGGCCGAGCCATATTCCGGCTCAACCAGCAGCGATAGCCAACTCGCCAGATAGGAATATTGAAGAGCGACGCTCGCCACGTCACCGTGATGCAGATATTCGAGCGGGTCCATCGCCTGCGGGTCGATCCAGCCGGTGCCGGTCGGAACGATGATGACAAGAAGCGAGCGTTCGAACGCGCCCTGCCGCTTCATCTCCTCGAGTGCGAGCTTTGCGCGCCCCTCGATCGTTTCAGCGTTGTTCAGGCCCACATAGGTTCGTATCGGCTCGCGCGCAGGCGCCTTCCAGAAATCGCTGATCTCGGCCGCGGTCGGTCCCGAAGCGATAAACTGGCGTCCGCGACGCCCAAGTCCCTCCCAAGTGACAAGCGAGGCAGTGCTCCCGGTCTTTGCCGGGTCATCTGGCATTGGCACGCCCGTTTCCACAAGCGCGTCGACGCTACGGAACGAACTATCAGCGAGATGCAATCCCGCCCGCAGCAATACGCCATCCACGACCGACCAGAAGAGTGCGATCGCAAGAACACCTGCGATGACCTGCGAGACGCGGCGCGGAACGTATCGTGATAGCCATCCCGACAGGAACAGACAGGTGAACCGAAACAGCCGGCCGATCAGAACAGCAACGAAGAAGGTGACGATTGCGACGAACGCGACGCTGAAGGGTTCAGCGGTATCGACGCGCTCCATGTGCCACAAGTCGCGAATGGAATTCTGCCAGTCGACAACTCGCCGAAGGAAGATTACGGCCAGCACGACGCCGAGTACGCAAACGATCAGGTTGCCGCGCAGCCTGCCAACACCGGGGACCCGCAGTTCCAGGTACTTCCAGAGCCAGCTGAAGGCCACCCCGAAGAAATATCCCACCGCGGCGGCAATGCCAGACAACACGCCTTGAATCAAATAGGAGCGTGGCATCAGGCTCGGCGTCAGCGACGCGGCGAAGAAGATGAAGCCAAGCGCCAACCCAGGCGTCGAAAGCGATACGAACAGGCGCAACAGCAAACGTTTCATGCGTTCCCTCTCATGCGTCTTGCGCCGGTAAAGGCAGCACGACCGACCAGCCTGCCTACATCTGAAGTCCGAGGAACTTGAACGGCTGAGAGTCCTTGAACTCCTTTGTCGCGTCCCCGGAATAGGTGTGGTCCTGGTTCTCGCCCAGGTCGAGTTTCTTCACCTTACCGCTCCCCTTGGAGAAGTCGATTGCCTTGAGATCGACCCAGAACGTATTGGGTGTCAGGGCCGACTCGAAGAAATACAGCATGCGCTTGTGGTCGACGACGGTCCGCCAGCGCGTCGACGAAATGTTCGGCTCTTCGGGCGTGTTCAGGCCATAAGGGACCGAGGTGTTTCGAATGACGCTGAAGACACTCGCCAATGCCCTGTTGGGGTCCTCATCCTTGGGAATGGCATTCACATAGAACGACGCGCGCGCGAAACGGTCGGACGCCCGATTTGTGCCCGGCAGCATGACTGTCCCGCCGATCTGCTTCCAATAGGTGTTCAGCGCCAGTTGCTCATCGAAGGTCGGCGAATTCGTCATCACCTGGTATTTGCGGTCGTGGTGAATGACCTGCTTGCCCTTGATATATTCGACGATCGCGCTGTCGCCGGTCTTGTCGGACATGGATAGATGAAGCGTCGTGAGCCGGTTCTCACCTGGCACGTTGTCGCTGACAATCGTGAAGGGTTCCTTTTCTAACGCCGCTACAGCCTCGTCGACGGTCGCGAAGTTATCGAGCACATACTGCCCCCACGCGGCGATCGTCAGGCCGGGCTTGCTGTCCTTGTCAAACTTCGGATACTCGGATTCGACGAGCCAGAGCAGATTGACATTAAGGCCCGCCTCGTTGAGCCCATCGGTCGTCGATACGTCGTATCCCGTCGCAACAACGCTGCCGTATTTCGCGGTCCACTTGATCGAGTTTGGCCCCGCCTCACCATTGCGTTCAATGCCGCGCGGAAGCACCCACAGGTTCGTGGCAACGTCGCTCTTCCAATCCATCGACCGCGCGGTGATGATGTTGCCGTCAGGGCCGAGATAGACCAATCGCGTGCATGCCTGAGCCGCCGATTGCCCGAAGACCATCATCGATCCGACGGCGAACGCAACAAGCGAACGAGCCAGAGGGTTATTGCCGAAGATCATCCGCTACTCCATTCGTTGTTTTGAACTGAACTAGAAGCGCATCGAGAAGCCGACGACCGGCCCATGTTGGCTGACATCCCAGCGAAACTTGTTCGCGCCGGTGAAATCGTCGTTCTCATAGTCCTGATACAACAGACGATAGCCTGCACGCAGGATCGTCGGCTTGCCCAACATCTCCATCCGGTACCCGAGATACGCCTGCGCATTGACGCTGACCTTTGAGCCGACATCGAAACCGCCGACGTCAGCCTCGGCAAACAGGTTCCAACGGTCGGTGAGGTCGGCGTTCATTCGAAGGCCGATGAATGGATCGGCCCAGTCAGAACTCTTCGTCGAACTGACGCCAAAGGCAGAAACGTCTGCCTTCAGTTCTGTCCAGCGAACGCCGACTGTCGGCTCGAAGGATATTGTGCGCGGCTTTCCAAAGACGGTCTGCCCGCCAAGTTCTACTTCATACGCTTTGAAAAACGCCCCCGCAGCAAGTGTCGTGGTTTTTATGTCGATCCCGATCTCATGCGCGAAGACCCGCTCATCCTGGCTTGTCTGAACATGCTGCCCGTCGAAGTAGACACCCCATTTGCCGTTCGTGACTTCGACGTTGCCCATCAGCGCGAGATCGAGATGGTCGAAGATTTCAGAGAACGGCACGTCCACGTCGGTATCGAAGCCGGCAAGCGACGCGTTGCCTTTCAGGGAGGCTGCCCACACATAGGGGCTGACAATCACTGCCCATTCGCGTTCCGGCTCCATGCGTTCGGCATCAAAATCGGCAGCCCTGGCTGCCGAAAACACAATCGACGATAGGCAGAAAACGAGACTGAAAAGGCTCCTCGGCAGGCAAGGCGAGAATCGAAGCATTCTTAGCCTCCGTTGGGGACGCCATGCACCTTACTATCTGAAAGCGCAAATTCAAGGGACGCACGAGGGAGTAGACGCAGACAAGAGGGCTCCCGAACACCGTCCGGGAGCCCTCTTCCTCCTTAGGGATTTACCGTTCAGGCTGCGTACGACATGCGTCCGGCGCTGGTCCCGCCGGCAGCCCGTAGTCTGAAATTGGCAAGCAACGTGCTCAACTGCCGGCTTTCGTCGGCCAGCGTCTGGCTTGCAGCCGTGGTTTCCTCGACCATCGCGGCATTCTGCTGCGTCATCTGGTCCATGTGATTGACCGAAGTGTTGATCTCGTTGAGCCCCGTGGCCTGCTCGCGAGCCGCAGTCGCGATTGAAATGACGTGATTGTTCACGCGGTTGACCAGTTCCTCGATTTCGAGCAACGCATCCCCAGTCGAACGCACGAGCGTCACGCCGTTGTTTACCTCGCTTGCCGAGGTGCTGATCAGCACTTTGATCTCCTTCGCTGCATTGGCGGAGCGCTGTGCCAATTCGCGCACTTCCTGTGCGACCACGGCGAACCCGCGTCCCGCCTCGCCCGCGCGCGCTGCCTCCACTCCGGCATTGAGTGCGAGGAGGTTTGTCTGGAAGGCAATCTCATCGATGACGCCGATAATCTGGCCGATGCGGTTCGACGAATCCTCGATCCGGTTCATCGCGGTGACTGCATTGCGGACGATATCGCCAGACTTGCCGGCGCTGGTCTTGGTTTCCGCCACCATCTCGCGGGCTTCTGCTGCACGTTCGGAAGCGGTCCGCACCGTCGCAGTGATCTCGTCGAGAGCTGCCGCCGTTTCTTCCAGCGCAGCCGCCTGCTGCTCGGTACGCTTCGACAGATTGTTGGTCGCCTCGCTGATGTCGCCGGCGCTGTCGTTGACGACGCTGGTCGACTCCGCGATCGCCCGGATCACGCCGTTCAGTGCGTCCACAGCGGAATTGAAGTCGGAGCGCAGCTTGGCATAATCCTGGCCGAGATCGCCGATCGACACGGTCAGGTCGCCCGCAGCCAGTTTCTCAAGTCCCGCGCCGAGCGACTGGATCGCGAAGGTCTGGCGATCCGCTGCCGAGCGCCAGTTGGCCTCGTTGCCGCGACGCTCCTCCTCGATCTGCAACTGTTGCTGGCTCTCGCGATCCCGCATCAGGGCCCGCTCACGGACGGAATCCCGCAGCACAAGGAGAGACTTCGCCATGGCGCCGATCTCGTCGCGCCTGTTGTGGTCGACAATATCGACGGCGCCGGCTTCATCGGCAATGGCGTTCATCGCACCCTTCAGCCGGGCGATCGGCGCCGTGACGCTGCGCACAATCCCGAAGGCCACGGCGATAATCACGATCGCGCCGACGAGGCAGGCGCCGGCGGCCCAGATCGCATTCTGGCGATAGAGCGCCGCAAGATCGTCAGCATAGACGCCGGTACCGACCACCCAGCCCCAGGGCTCGAAACCGACCACGTGAGAATATTTCAGCACAGGATCCGCTGCACCCGGCTTCGGCCAGTAGTAGTCGACGAAGCCCTCACCGCTCCTCTTCACGGTGTTGGCGAACTCGACGAAGATGAACTTGCCAGTCGGATCCTTGTTCTGCGACAGGTCCGTTCCGTTCAGCTCCGGCTTGATCGGATGCATGATCATCGTCGGATGCATGTCGTTGATCCAGAAATAGCCGTTGTCGCCGTAGCGCATGGCCGAAATCACTTCCTTCGCTGCACCCTGCGCCTGCTCCCGCGTCTTCGCGCCGGATTGTTCCAGCTTGTAGTATTTCTGGAAGATGGCGATGGCCGTGGCATCCATTTGCGCAAGACCGTGCTTGCGCTCGCTCTCCAGCTTTGCGTGCGAATAGTTGAGGAAGAAGGTGATCGCGAGCACCAGAATAGCCAGTGCCAGTGCCACGAGAGAATAAAGGCGGGTAGAAATCTCGACGTTACGCATTTAGCCCCGGCAGTTCAGAATTTAATAATGGTCGAATACTGCTATGCGGGTCTTACCGGATGGTGAATTTGAATTGGATTTTATTGAACTGCCGTAAGGCGAGAGATTTCGCCAGGGACTCACTTCTCGCGACAAAGCATTGATTTATTTCAACAAGCTTCCACCCATACAAACACGCTAGGTAAGATCTTATAGAACTATGGTAGCAGTCTGCGGCGTTGTACGCATCGCCACCGGACCAGGCCGCGTTTCGCTTTAAAGGCATCTGCGCTAGGGTCCCTCGGAATCGTTGTCCCCGTATCACTGAACAGGAGCCTTCCATGACCGACGCCAAGCCGAATGGCGCGCTGACCCTTCGCACAGTGGCCATGCCGGCCGACGCCAATCCAGCCGGCGACATTTTTGGTGGCTGGGTCATGGCACAGATGGACCTTGCCTCGGGCATCACCGCATCCGAACGCGCCAAGGGCCGCGTCGTCACCGCTGCCGTCAAGGAAATGGCCTTCGCCCTACCGGTGAAGATCGGCGATACGCTGTCAGTCTTCACGACAATCGAACGCGTCGGCCGCACGTCGATCACACTGTCGGTCGAGGCCTGGGCGACCCGCGCACGATACAACAACATGGAAAAGGTGACGGCCGCGACCTTCATCATGGTCGCCCTCGACGAAAGCGGCCAGCCGATGCCGGTTCCCGCGGAGTAGGCATGGAAACGGTCGCCTCGCCGGAGGTCTTTCTCCACATCAAGGTCGTGATGGGGATGGTGATCTCGCTCAGCCTTGCGCGGCTGCTGACCGGGATCGCCGGCATTATCCAACACCCCGGAAAGGCGAAGCCCTATGCAGTGCATCTCGGCTGGGCAGCCTCCATGTTCCTCTTCATCATCCACATCTGGTGGTGGGAGTACCGGCTGCAGGCCGTACCGGTGCTCCATTTCGGCGTCTATTTGTTTCTCATCTGTTTCTGCGGGCTGTTCTTCATGTTGTGCGCCCTGCTCTTCCCCGCTTCGCTGGATGAGTACGGCGGCTACGAGGAATATTTCTACTCCCGCCGCAAGTGGTTTTTCGGCACGCTCGCCATCACCTATGCTGTCGACATCGTCGATACGGCGATCAAGGGAGCCGATCACATCCAGTCGCTCGGCTGGGAGTTTCCGGCGCGCAACGTCGTCTACATAGTACTCTGCTGTATTGCCGCCTGGACCGGAAGCCGCCGCTTCCACACTACTTTTGTCTGCCTCAATCTCATCTATCAGATCAGCTTCATTTTCCGCATCTACGATGTCCTCGGATTATGATGCGCAACTTTTTGGTTGCCAATTTGTCGCGGATATGCGATTAAAAAGGCAACCAGGAGGTTGCTGATATGTCTGATCGCATCGAGAAGATCATCGAACTGAACGCGCCCGTCGAACGCGTCTGGAAGGCCATCACCGATCACCGCGAGTTCGGCGAATGGTTCCGCGTCCAGCTGGACGGACCCTTCGTGCCGGGAGAGAATTCGACCGGCCACATCACCTATCCCGGCTACGAGCACATCCGCTGGCAGGCGACCGTCAAGCGCATGGAGAAGCCCGAGCTCTTCTCCTTCACCTGGCATCCCTACGCCATCGATCCTGATGTCGACTATTCCGGCGAACCGCCGACCCTCGTCGAATTCCGCCTGGAGCCGACGCCGTCAGGGTCGCGCCTGACAGTGACGGAGTCAGGTTTCGACAAGGTCCCGCCGCATCGCCGCGAGGAAGCCTTCCGGATGAACGACGGCGGCTGGGCCGAGCAAATGAAAAACATCAAGGAATACCTCGATCGCTAACATTGAATTCCGCCGCGACAATGCGGCACCCCTGTTTGCCGCCTTGGGAGACCCGACGCGCCTGTCGCTGCTGACAACCCTCAGCGACGGGTGCGAGCGCTCGATCGCCGGCCTCTCCGCCGGCACCGAGCTTACCCGCCAGGCGATAACGAAACACCTGCATGTGCTGGAACAGGTCGGCCTCGTCCGCTCCACTAAGGTCGGGCGGGAAAGCCATTACGCCTTCCAACCCGATCGGATCGGCGAGATGCGCGCCTATCTCGACAGCGTCTCCCGGCAATGGGACGACGCGCTCGAGCGCCTGCGCGCCTTGGTGGAGCGTTAGGCCCCTGGCGTGCAGCAAGCCACTAGTAGCGCGTTTTCGTGGTTCGAATCATATCAAGCAGCCTCGGCGAGCTTGTATGACCATGTGTGGATGACGGGATGACGATTGATGTCGTCGATACCGGCCATAATGCGTTCCTTGAGCTCGTGTTTTGAGGTCACCCGGATGTGGCGCAGGACGGAGCGGGCGAACTTGGAGAAGAAGCCCTCGATCAGGTTGAGCCAGGAGCCGTGTTTGGGCGTGAAGGTAAATTCGAAGCGGCCTGCCGGTCGTTTATCGAGCCAGGCTCTGGTTTCTTTCGAGATGTGTGCGGAATGATTGTCGAGGATCAACTTGATGG
>NZ_AZNV01000042.1:0-47794 GCF_000510625.1 Rhizobium sp. IBUN | reverse complement strand
TCCTTGCTAAGTTGGGCTCCGACCTGCGCCGCAGCGCCGGTGGCAAACCGAACGAAACGAGTCCAAACCCGCCAATCGCCGCCTGACCAACAAACTTGCGCTTCTACCAAGCGTCGCAGAGATCCGCTATCTGATCACCCGGCTCCTACTGCGACCGCCGATCAGGACGGCCTTCGTTCTCGCATGGTCACTCTGGCGACGAGAGCATCAAGCCTACGCAATGAGCGCTCACTACAAAACAAGACACAAAACGCAACTGTAGTACTAGAGCGGGGTCGAACCTACGACCCACTGTTGTTTCGCGTCGATCTCATCCGAACTCTTAGAGACGTCAGAGGCTTAGAAATCCCAGTCCTCGTCCTTGGCCGCCAGTGCCTTGCCAATGACATAGGAGATCTGTCTCGAATTTCTGATAGCTGTCGTCCTCTCGCTGCAAAAGTCTGAATCCGCTCGAGTGAAGTCTGGGCAGTCATCTAGCTCGCGATCAACTGACAGACCTGACAAACTATCTCGTGGAAATTGGATGGAAACGGATGGATAAATAGTGCATGACAGTGTCCCAAGAATTGGATGGGAATATGGAATTTCTAAACACGGCGACCGTGCGGATCACGCCCGAAATCCTGTCGCTGATCACCGAAATCGACGAATTCAAAGGTGCTTGGCGTTCTATCGGCCGGATCGCGCCTGAGGGGCTATCCAGCCTCTGGCGATCACAAAAAACTCTGGGGTGATCTAAGGAATTAAAAGGACATCCCTAGCGGGTGCCCGCGCCGAGTTCAGTCTTGCCACGGGTCAACGACGATCACGCCCGTATCATCGAAATCCTGAACATTACGCGTGACTACAGTTAAACCGTGAACCAGCGCGGTAGCGGCGATCAAAGCATCAGCCTCGTTGCGGCGGTCTGGAATATGTAAGTGGGCACAACGCGTCGCTATCGCGTCATCGATTGGCAGAACTCGCTCGGCGAATTCAGGGCGAACACGACTATCCATCCATCCTCGCAAGCGAGAGCCCTGGGCGGCGTCGCGACGTTGGATGGTTAATATCCCGCGCTCAATTTCCAGGATCGTAATCGCGGAAATGAACAAGTCATTTGAATCTTGCGCCCCGACCCACTTTGTCACATTGGCGTCTGCTTTACCGTCTCCAACTTTTCGCAACTCGGAGACGACGTTTGTATCCAGCAGGTACTTCAAGACAGATCGACCTCGCGAGGTGCAATTTCGGCTCTCGGCGGATCCAATTCGATCGTCGACAAACCAGGCATTGAAAGAGCATCGACGAGATTGCGGCGCTTGCCGGTCAGGCGCACGAATTCGCTGTACGTCATCAACACATGTGACGGCTTCCCGCGATCTGTAATAACTACAGGTCCTTTTTTTGCAGCCTTCTTTGCCCTACTCACGTCGTGGTTCAACTCTCGGCTAGACAAACTTGTGATGCTCATAGAATTCCTCCATGTAGGAACATACCTACATATAGGATACGGTTGAATGTGGAGCAATATCCAAGTTAGCCGCCGTGAACGGGTTGGAACTGATGACCCCTTTGTTTTGTTTTCCTCTGACAACAAATTGTCCAGGCTAGGCAATGACCTGTAACGGGACTCACAGATTTCCAAGTTCGAGATTTACCAAACCTGGTGTTTCCGCTCACCTTCGGCGGACGGTGCTGGAGTCCGTTTTGCTCGCACCGGACCACAGACATTCGTTGTCAGGTAACGCTGAGTGAGGCAGGCGCTATCGGTCGAAATGACCGTACAGTAGTAAAATGCGGAGATTAACCTCAACAATATCCGCATAAATGCGGAGATTATGCTTGCCATTCTCCGCATTCGTACCCTATCTTGAGACATGACCTATATATGGCAGTCTGCCTACTGGCCGCGTTTCGAATGGAAATTCGATAACCTTGCATCAAGACTTGCAACCGTACGCCTCGATCAGGGGCGCCTCATCGGCCGTGTGGAGAGCCTCGGTTTTCGTACGCGCGAGGCGACCTTTCTGCGAGCGCTAACTGACGACGTCGTCAAGTCGTCGGCGATCGAGGGAGTGCGGCTGGATGAACAACAGGTGCGGTCGTCGCTGGCACGGCGGCTCGGAATCGATATCGACGGATTCGTGACGCCCGACCGCTCGGTTGAGGGGATCGTCCATATCACGCTCGATGCCACAATCAATTGCTCGGAACCACTGACGACGGAGCGGCTGTTTCAATGGCATGCGGCCCTTTTTCCGACGGGCCGCAACGAATGGGGTCACCGGCTTCGCGTCGGCGATTGGCGCGACGACTCAGGCGGCCGCATGGAAATCGTTTCCGGCGCATTCGGACATGAGAAAGTCCACTATGTTTCTCCACCAGCAGATCGCATGGACGCTGAGATGTCAGCCTTCCTCGAATGGTTTAACGGATCGAACGACCTTGATCCTCTCGTTAAGGCAGCGATCGCCCACCTCTGGTTCGTCGCCATCCACCCTTTTGGCGATGGTAATGGCCGCATAACCCGCGCAATCGCCGATATGGTGCTCGCACGCGGTGATGGCGGCGCTCAGAGACTTTACTCCATGTCTGCAGCGATCGAGAGAGCGCGCCTCGGCTACTATGAAGCCCTGCAGTCAATCACGAGCAAGGAAGCTCTCGATATCACGAGCTGGATCGGGTGGTTCCTGGATCGTCTGGGCAATGCTGTCGGCGACGCGTTGCTAACCCTCGACAACGTCATGCTGAAGAATGATTTCTGGCAAGCCCATGCCACAGGCGATCTCAATCCGCGACAAGCCAAGGTCCTTAACCGATTGCTAGAAGGAAACTTCGAAGGCAAGCTTACATCGACGAAATGGGCGAAATTGACGAACGCATCCCAGGACACAGCGTCTCGCGATATTGCGGACCTGTTGGCGAAAGGGATCCTGCAAAAAGGTGAGGCTGGTGGGCGCAGCACAGCCTATGAACTGGTTATGGACTTTCCGACGCACACCTCGCGATCCGAGTGAGATCGATCCGATCAGCCACAAGACCCTCCGGTGAGCCGTACACCATGGAAGCAATCAGACGAGATCGCCGGCGGTTTGCCGGGTTGGTCGCTTATTGCGACTACTCTGCGTCTGTCTCTACCAGAAGCGACGAGCGTTCCTCGATTTTGCGGTAAAGTGCCTTCAGCCAGGGTTGTGCTCTTGATAAGATCTGAGCCATCAATCCTGTATACTTGAAGACTGAAGCTCTTTAAGAGCGGGGCGCGGCAATGCCGGTGAATTCCGATCAGGTGGGCCGGACCAGTTTCTCACTTTGTAGACTTCAGTATCCGGTGGATTCCGTGATCCGGAAGCGGGCGACGATATCGCCCTCGCACCACATGGGGAAATTGGTTCCCCACTTATTGTTGTGCAGATTGAAGCGGATGCCTTCGGCAAAGCTCGGGCGCGTCTTGCAGAAGGTCATGAAGTCCCAGCTCTGCGGCGCCACCAGCGGTGTATCCAGCGGCTCGATCGTCAAAGTGGAGGCCTCCCGCGCAGCAGCGACCGCCTGAAGCTGTGCCCCGCCACTTTCGGCAATGCGCTCCGATGAGTGCCAGAGGCCCATCTTGTTGAAACTCCAGTCCGATGCGCCGGCCGGCGTGAAAGACAGGAAACTTGCCTCCGGCATTCGGTTCGCGGGCTTGCCGCGCAACACGAACGCCAGAATCAACCCCTCCCCCTCCTCCATATGCAGCGACAAAATCGGCGGCGCTCCATACTGCCCGTTTGCCTGTTTGGGCATGGAGAGGACGGCGGAGGATCCCTCTGCAGCCGTCAGCACCGGCACGAAGACCTTGGAGAGACCGGCTCCAGAAGCGGCAAGACCCGGCTTGTCGTGGTCGAGGATCGCCCATTCCTGCCGATGCGTCAGATAGGTGTCCATATGCCGCGCCATGTCGGTGGCGTCGTAGCTCTCGTAGCGGTATGCGACCAGAGAATGTCGTCCCTCCGTGTCAGTTCGGCCTTCAATCGTACGCCCGGCGGGCGTGACAAGGGCCGTGAGATCTCCGGTTACCGGGTCGACATGAGCTTCCCATCGGCCGGCACTGATCGTTCCGGCCCGAGCCGAAATCGCTGGCAGGGCGGGTGCAGCGAGCCTGGAAATGGCCGCTTCGGCAATCTCGCGGTCGTCACACCCCAGCATCGAGACAGCCTTGTCGATATAGGCCCGTTGCTCGGCCCAGGAAGCTTCCGAATAGGCAAACCGGTAATCGGATGCCCGCGCAACTTCGAAGTCCTTCCGCGACCAGGCCTTGTCGTCCCGGAGATAGGTCTTGATGTCAACGCCGCACGTGTGTTCGGCGACCATTGCCAGGCCGCGCCCGAATGCGAGCCGGCTCGGTGTCAGCCCGTCGTCAGCGAAACGGTCATACTGGCGTTGCAATGCGAGGAACCGGGCGGTCTTTTGGGGATCCGTGGCGCTTCCGTGGATCCAGCTGTCGCCGAGTTCGATATCGAGCACCGGGAAGTGTTCGCGGGCATCCCAGAGGATTGCGCCGTAGTCTTCGAGGGTCGCGGCGCGTATGACAGCATCTGGCGCCTTGTGGCGCATCTCGCGATAGACGTCCACAGTCTGAGCCACGCTCTGCGGGCCGATGTTGTCGCTGGTATGGGCAAAACTCAGCGCGTCGCTCATGCCTTCGGGAAAATAGGTCTCGCCATAGGAACGCTGGTACATGACGACGATCTCCTCGCCGCCCGGGGCTCGCCAGCGGAAGACATCCGGCACGTTCGGTGGTGGAGAGGCTGTGTTGACGCCCAGATGCAAGAAACGAATGCCGGCCTCGGCGAGCATCGGCACCATCCCGAGCGTATGACCCGGCACATCGGTCATCTTGGCAGCGATCGTCCTCTTGCCGAAACGCCGGTCGAGTTCCCGCGAATAGGAGAGGCCGGCACGGAAAAGCGCCGGCGACATCAGTTCCGTATGGGTCGTGTAGGGCAGGCCGTGCCAGCGGATGAGACCGTGCTCGATCGCCTGTTCCAGCCGCTTGACCTCTGCCGGCGAGCGGGAATTCAAATGATCCCAGATCAGCCAGGCGCCGGTCGTCCAGATGAAGCGCGGCTCATCCGGGTTCTCGGCGAAGAAGTGCGCGCCCGTCTCGATTGCCTGAGGAATGAACCGGTCGTGATACTGTTTGCGGACCTTTTCCGCGTGATCCGTGAAGCCGATGTCGAGATGCGTCTTGAAGACCAGATGCACGCGCTTTTCTGTCATTTCCATTTCAATCAGCCGATCAATTTCAATCAACCCACTGTGCCACGCACGACGAGCCGGGTGCCGAGCGTTTCGGTCAATGGACCGTCGTCGGGATTCCTCAGACGCCGGAGAATGAGGCGAACGAGGGCGAGCACACGGTCCTCGAGATCGATCCGGACGGTCGTGAGATTGTAAGCTTTCCAGTGCGACTGCGGAATGTCGTCGAATCCGATGACGCTGACGTCTCCCGGCACCGAAAGGCCAAGATCGTGTCGCAGGGCATCAATCGCCCCGAATGCGCCGACGTCATTGGCGGCAAAGATCGCGTCCGCACCGTCCTCGACCCGGAAAAGGTCGAGCGTGGCGCGATACGCGGTATCGTAGGTATAATCGCCGTCGATGACTGTCGGCGGCTGCATACCGCGCTCGACGAGGATTTTGGTGATCATCCGCTCGCGCTCGCGGTTGGCGAGCGACTGGCGCTTGCCGCCGAGATAGGCAACGCGACGCACGCCGTATCCCTGTAGCAGTGCAACGGCCTGCTCGATACCGTCCCGCTGGCGCACCAGCAGCCGGTCATAAAGACTGGCGGATGTGTCGGCAAATTGCGCACCGTCGTCGTAGATCACATAGATCGGCACGGCGCGGTCGAGAAAGCCTGTCAAAACGTCGGCATCGACATTTTCCGTGAAGGCGATCACAGAATCGGGGTTGAAGCCGCGCATGTAGGTCAGCAGTGTCTGGTCCATGCTGAAATCGGCCTTGGCCTTGAACAGCAAGGTCGCGAAGCCTTCGCCCTGCAGTGCCGTCGTCAGCGCGTCGATCTCCTGGCTTTCCCAGGGTGAACAGACATCAGGCACGATCATGCCAACGAGATGCGAGCGGCGGGTAACAAGCGATCGTGCCGCCATGTCCGGCGTGTAATTCAATTCGCGGGCAATCTGCAGGATTCGGTCGCGCTTTTCCGGCTTCAACGATGCATTCGGATTGAAAGCGCGGGACACGGCGACGCGCGAGACATTCGCTTCTCGGGCCACGAGATCCGCCGTGGCACGGGCGCTTTTTCTGTCATTTCGTTCGGTCATCAATGCATCAACAAAATGAAAACGTGTTCATTACCTTGGAACCTAAACAATAGTGCGTCAAGGGCCAGCGATGCGATTCCTGCTGGCAAACGCGCTACCTGTGTACTTGTGGGGTCAAAATCGATCTCTCGTCTCGAAGGCACTGTTGACAAAAGTGAAAACGTGTTCACTCTAGGGCCGGGTGAGGCGAGGCACGCCGGGAGGAGGGTTCCGGCGGTCCGAATGCACCGAACCAACTTGTCCGGTAACGGACCAATTCGGGAGGAATTCACATGCGCAAGAGCATACGTTTTCTGTTGCTGGGCGCTTCGGCGGTGATTGCGCTGTCGAGCCAGGCCATGGCGGCGACGGAACTCAACATTACCTGCCGCTGCGTCATCGGCGGCGTCAACAGCGGCATGGCGGAATGGATCGAGAAGAAGGTCATTCCCGCCTTTACCGCAAAGATGAAGGCAGACGGCAAGAATGTCACCGTCAAGCTCAATCAATTCGGGGGAGCTGACGAGCAGCTGACCCAGCAGCTCGCGCTGGACTTTTCCAGCGGCGCTGGCGCTGACGTTTCCGGCTTCGACGGCTTCCTCATTCCAAGCTTCGTTCAGGGCGGCCTCCTGAAGCCGCTCGATGAGATCGGCGGCGCCGATGTCGAAAAATGGGATGGTTGGGGCCATATTTCCGACGGCACCAAGGCGCTGATGAGCTATCAGGGCAAGCCCTATGGCATCGCGCTCGGCACCGATGCCCGTATGATTTTCGTACGCAAGGACCTGTTCAAGAAGGCAGGTATTGACGCCGACGGCTGGCAGCCGAAGTCCTGGGCCGAACTGCTCGACGCCGCCCGTAAGCTGAAGGCGGCTGATCCAGCGAGTTTCCCACTACAGATCAATGCCGGCGTCTCGATGGGCGAAGCCACCACGATGCAGGGCTACTGGATGGCTTTGCTCGGCACCGGCGAGCAGGTGACTGACGAGAGCGGCAAATATATCGTTTCGAGCCAGGGCATTCTGGACACGCTCAATCTCTACAAGACCGTCTATGTCGACGACAAGCTTGGCGATCAACGCGCCCAGATGCTTGGCGATGGCCGCAATCGCACCTTCGCGAACTTTCGCGATGGCAAGACGGCGATGTTGATCGAAAGCGACTGGTTCTATCGTTCCGTTACCAAGCCGGGCGCGGAATTTGCGGTCGCGGACCGCGACAATGTGATGACTTGGAAGAAGATGCCGTCCGAACAGCCGGGCCGTGGCCTGCGCGGCCAGGATTTCGTCACCATTTCCGGCGGTACGGGGTTCGTCATCAATCCGCATACGGACGCGCCGAAAGAGTCCTGGGCGCTGCTCTCCTTCATGAACAGCCAGGAACAGCTCACCGCCTTTCAGGAGATCCAGCCGGCCATCCGCATTCGCGACGATGTCGCGATCCCGAATTCGCCGTTCCTGACCGAAACCGCCAAGACGCTGCTGCCGTTCACGACAGCCCGACCGAACGACGCCAACTACAACAAGGTCTCCGCCGAAATCCAGCGCATGACCGAGGCCGTCGTTTCAGGCGAACTGACACCGGAAGCCGCGATGAAGCAGTACAAGGAAGCAGTCACCGCCATCGTGGGCGAAGAGAACACGATCAGCCGTCTCTGATCACCAAAATCAAACGGAGGCCGGTCGCCAAGTCCGGCCTCCGCGTCGCGGCAGGCGCTGCCACGGGGTAATCGCGCATGAAAAAATTCTCCCTGCTTTCCACGCGCGCGGGCGCGGTGTTTCTCGCTCCCGCCGCCGCGCTGGTCGGCGTTTTCGTCATCATCCCGTTCTTCTGGGTGATCGTCGTTTCCTTCACAAACAAAACGCTACTCGGCCGCACGGCCGTCGATCCCGATTTTGTCGGGCTGCAGAACTATTTTACGCTGTTCAACCCCGCGACGTTCTTTACGCGCGGCCAGTTCGGCTTTTCGCTGATCCTGACGGTCCAGTTCGTGTTATTTTCGGCACTGATCGGCCAGGCCTTGCTCGGGCTCATCCTTGCCTGGCTCAGCCAGTCCGTCTCGCCGACGCTCAAGAATTTCCTGCAGACGGCTGTCATCGCTGCCTGGATCCTGCCGGAAGTGGTGATCGGCTTCGCCTGGTTCGCCTTTCTCGATTACGACAATGGTACACTGAACATGATCATGCGCTGCCTCGGTCTGCCGCAGGCCGACCTGCTGCTGCAACAGCCTTTCTGGGTCATCGTGGTCTTCAACACCTGGCGGGGCGCGGCCTTCTCCATGATGCTGTTCAACTCCGCCTTCCAGTCGATACCGCCGAGCTATTTTCAGGCGGCCGATGTTGCCGGTGCGAGTTCGTGGCAGAAACTGCGCGATATCGCCCTGCCGCTGATACGCGGCCATGTGGTGACAGATCTCATCCTTATCACCATGTGGACATTCAACGTCTTCACGCCCTTCCTGCTGACCAGCGGCGGCCCCTCATACCGGACCGAGCTGCTGTCGATCTACACCTACCGGGTTGCCTTCAAGGACTTCGAATTCGGTCGCGGCGCGGCAGTCGGTGTCATCATCATGCTGATCAACCTCGCCTTCGCACTTGTCTACCTGCAAATCGCCAAGAAGAAGAAGGCGGAGGCCGAGTGATGCAGATTTCCCGCAGCATCTATATGCGCCGCGCGGTCTTTTCCGTCGTCGCCTCGCTGATCGGCGTGGTCTTCGCCCTGCCGCTTGTGTGGTTCATCTTCGCACCATTCAATGCGCGTGCCGAACTCGGCCTTGCCATTCCCTCGCCGTTCACGCTGTCCAATTTCGTGACGGTGTTCCAGAACAGCTTCGCGATGCACGCGCTCTTGAACAGCCTGATCCAGGCCTTTGGGGGTGTCATTCTGGTGGGCGGCGCGGCCACACTTGCCGCCTATGCGCTGTCGCGATCGTCCATTCCCGGCAAGGGCGCGGTCACCTATATCCTCTTGCTTTTCTCCTCGGTCGTGTCCGGCTCGGCAGCCATGGTGCCGATCTTCCTGATCATCTCGGCAATCGGACTGATCGACACGCATCTCGCCGTCATCCTGGTGTTCGCTGGCGGGCTGTTGCCGACCGCCATGTTTATCCTGCGTGACTTCATCGACGCCATTCCGCGATCCTATGAGGAAAGCGCCATGGTGGCCGGCGCCTCACCGATCCAGGCTTTTTTCGATGTGGCGCTGCCGGTCATCCGGCCCGGGATCGTCGTGGTCGTCGTCTGGGCCTTCGTGAACATCTGGGGAAGTTTCCTCATCCCGTTCATCCTGCTGCGCAAGGACACGCTGATGCCGGCTTCAGTCGCGATCTATTCCTTCTATTCGGAGGCAGGTACGCCGATTGTCACGTTGCTCGCCGCCTATTCGCTCATCTACTCGCTGCCCGTCATTGTGCTTTACCTATTCGTCAACTGGAAGTTCGGCTTCCGGTTCTTCGGCGGCATCAAGTCGTAATTGGACCTTTCTCATGGCTTCAGTCGAATTCCAGAACGTCTCCAAAACATTCGGTTCGTTTACCGCGGTGCCGGACATCAGCTTCTCGATCGCCGATGGCGAATTCGTCTGCCTGCTCGGCCCTTCCGGCTGCGGCAAGACGACCAGCCTGCGAATGATTGCCGGCCTTGAAACTCCCTCCGCCGGCAAGGTCCTGATCGGCGGCAAGGACGTCACCTATCTGCATCCCAAGGATCGGCAGATCTCGATGGTCTTTCAGGACTATGCGCTTTATCCGCATATGAATCTCGCCGACAATATCGCCTATCCGCTGAAGGTGCGCGGCGAGACCGAGGACAAGCGACGTGCACGCGCCAGAGAAGTGGCCGACGTCCTGAAGATCGGTGACCTGATGAGGCGACTGCCGAGTCAGATTTCCGGTGGTCAACAGCAGCGCACCTCGCTTGCTCGTGCGCTCGTCTATCCGAGCCAAGTCTATCTCTTCGACGAGCCGCTTTCAAACCTCGATGCCAAGCTCCGCCTCGAGGCCCGCGGTTTCCTCAACCACTTGCAGCGCGACATGGGCATGACCGCCGTCTACGTGACCCACGATCAGGCCGAGGCCATGGCGCTTGCGACCCGCATCGCCGTCATGGACAAGGGCCGGATCGTGCAGTTCGCGCCGCCAATCGAGATTTATCGCCGGCCGGCAACGACATTCGTGGCGAACTTCGTTGGCAATCCACCGATGAACCTGGTGCCGGTGGCGGCAATGGTCGATGGCGGGCAACTTCGGTTGCGCGCGGACGGCCTGACCCTGCCCAGCCTCCCAGTGTCCGATGCCATCGCCAGGGCTGCGGCGAAAGGCAAGATGACGCTCGGAGTTCGCCCCGAACACCTACGAATGTCGGAAGCGGGCGACGCCAATACGATTGCCGGAAAGCTATTTGCCAACGAGAACATGGGGCCGGAAAGTCTGGTTACGATGGAACGAGCAGATTCCGGCCGGGTGACCGCGCGCATCTTCACCGACGACGAAATACGCACCGGCGATCAGGTCACACTCTCCTTCGATACCCGCCACGTGACGCTGTTCGACGAGACCGGCGCCCGTATTCCGGCAATAGGCGAGTAAGCCGTCATGGTCGAAATCACCGTTCACGTGACCCCTGCTGATCAGGCCGCCGATCCATATTTCTACGTGCCCGTCGATATTCCCGCCGACACGACACGCATCGACGTGACAATGAGCTACCCGAAGGCTGACGATTGCATCATCGATCTCGGAATGCTCGATCCCCTTGCCAGCGATTATCCGACCACGGCCGGTTTTCGCGGCTGGAGCGGCGGGGCGCGGGATCGTTTCTTCGTTGCGACCGATGATGCGACGCCGGGCTACATTCATGGTGAAATCCCGGCCGGCCTATGGAAGGTGATGCTCGGCCTCTACAAGGTACCGCCCGACGGTGCCGAGGTGCGGCTGACAGTCGTCTTCGACAGCGCATCGCGCGAACTCTTGCCACCGCCGGCGCGAACATTCCCGGTACGTCAGGGCGCGGGCTGGTATCGCGGCGACCTGCATTGCCACACCTATCATTCAGATGCGGCCGGTTCGCCCGAACTCCTGCACGCAGCGGCCAAGCAGGCAGGCCTCGATTTCCTTGCGATTGCCGACCACAACACGATCACTCAGCGACGCTATTTCCATCCGCATTCCTCGCCGGAACTGATTTTCGTGCGCGCGATGGAAATCACCACCGCCGTCGGACATGCCAATGTCTATGGCGTCGATGAATGGATAGATTTCCGCATGACGAAGCCGGAGCATGCCCATACGCTGTCGCGTCTTGTTCATGACCATGGTGGCCTTCTTTCGATCAACCACGACAAACCGACGATCCAGTGGGACTATGACCTGCCCAGGATCGACTGTATGGAAGTCTGGCAATCTCACTGGATGGCCTGGAACTGGGTATCGCTCGGCCGTTATCAGGACCGGCTCGCCTCTGGCCTCAAGATCTCAGCGATTGGCGGCAGCGACTTTCATCAGCCTGCACGGCTGATGCCGGAAGGACCGCTGGCTCTCGCCCGCCCAACGACGGTGCTATGGCTTGATGAACTTTCAGAAGACGCAATCCTCGCCGCCATGAAGGCCGGGCGTGGTTTCGTAACAGAAAGCCCAACCGGTCCGCACCTTGCTCTGACCGTCAACGGCCAGCCGATGGGGTCGACGACGCACGCCGACGTTACCGCAACGGCGGAAACGAAACGCGCAAAAGGTGATACGCTCGTATGGATCGACGCGACCGGCATACTTTCGACCGAGATGATAGGTTCCGATGATTGGACCGGTGGTTTCACCGGCAGGCCGAAGGCTTTCCTGCGCACTGAAATCATCGCTGCTGCAAGCCGCGAAGGCTTGATTTCCGAATTCTCCGCGGCACTCGAAGGACGTTCGCTCCCTTGGCAACTCCAGAGCGTCGATATGGCAAGCCAACCGATCCGCCGGGCGATCAGCAACCCGGTCTATGTGGAATGGTGACAGGAGCGCCGCCCGCCGGGTTCGACACGGATATAATTGCAGCATCTTCGTCATCTAGGAATTTACGCCTGTGAATGCCGGTCAGCCGTGAAAACGTCCCCCACCTCGTCGATCCCTATGAGGCGGCTACCGCCAGCCACGTCGGTGGCGAGAATAGCACCAGGTTTCCTTTAGCCCGCACCATTGCGACCCCATCCTCTCCAGCAGAAGGCGATCACAAGCCGCAATTCAGACTGCGAGTGATCCCGATAACCGATTGGAAGTCGAAGACTTCCAGGAGGCCGCGACCCTCGTTCTCAAGGTCGATGCACTTTCGCTGCATGACCCGCAGCTGAGAAGTGCGCGGATGCAATGGTTTTTTCGACACGCTTCATGGCATTCGGCTGTACCAACCGATCGCAGCAGTTCGTTCAAGGACGGCACCCACGAATCTGAGCTTGCCCCAAGGTGCAGCCGTGGTCCACACGAAGGAAAGCCCAGTTCACAAGAAGCTAACTCAGTGGTTTCATGGCGTCAAAAACGTGGTTACATTTCGATGCGAACGTTCAATGCATGCTATGGAGCCTGGGAGACCCGGCAAAAATTCTCCAACCAACAGGCGTCGGCAAGTCTCATGCAACTACCGCTAGGATAGCTGCGCGCGACAATTCGCCTCCTTCCTCGGAGCAGGTCCTACAATGACCGATCTCGTCCTTATTCTTTTTGGGCTTACTTACGTCGGAATGGCGCTCGGGCGCGTGCCTGGCCTTCGCATCGACCGAGCCGGCATTGCGCTTATTGTGGCCGTTATACTGGTCGCCATCGGCGCGATTCCGAGCGATGCTGTGGACGACGCCATTGACTTTCCGACGCTGCTACTGCTCGGTGGATTGATGATCGTATCCGCAAGAGTCGGCGCCAGTGGGTTTTACGGCGCGGTCGCCATGTGGATCGCCACTCAGGCCGGGAAGCCGCGCCGCCTGCTGGCCCTTACAATAGCGATCGGCGGCATCCTTTCCGCCTTTCTCGTCAACGATATCGTTGTCTTCGCAATGACCCCGCTGCTATGTTCCGGGCTCGCGGCGCGCAAGCTCGATCCTCGCCCGTTTCTGTTTGGGCTTGCTGCGGCGAGCAATGCCGGCTCGGCCGCGACCTTGATCGGAAATCCTCAAAACATCCTCATCGGGCAGGCGGGTGACCTTAGCTTTTGGGGTTATTTCACCGACGCGGCCATCCCGTCGCTTATGGCTCTGATCATCTGCTACGCATGCGTGGCCCGCATTTGGCGCACCAGCCTCGGCGCGCCTGCAGCGCACGCTGCAATCGAGACAGTCCGCTTCGATCGGTTCCAGGTAGGAACTTGCGGTGTGGCAATCGCCGTACTGCTCATCTTGTTTGCGACCCCGATCCCGCGGGAAATCTCAGCGCTTCTGGTGGCCGCCTGCCTGATCGTCAGTCGAACGCTGCCGACCAGGCAGCTCCTCGATGAGATCGACGTGCCGCTGCTCATCCTATTTGCGTCCCTCTTCGTGATAAACGACGCATTCGCTCGAACCGGGTTTCCGGAACAGGCTGTACAGACCTTGACGGCTTATAACCTCTTACCGAACCGCATCTCATCCTTGGTGCCAATTTCTCTGCTTCTCAGCAACACGATCGGCAACGTTCCTGCCGTCGTGATGATTTTGAACGTCTGGCATGGGATTCCGGAAGGGACTTTAGTTGGGCTCGCCATGCTTTCAACACTTGCCGGCAACCTGCTCCTCGTCGGCAGCCTCGCAAACCTTATTGTCGCTGAGCGAGCAGCCGTCCAAGGCGTCCAACTGACGTTTCGCGACCATGCCAAAACGGGCATTCCAATCACTATTCTCTCAATGCTGGTTGCCGGGCTTTGGCTCTGGGTGGGCGGCTACATGCCGATGTAATCAAAACCGACAGAGGCACGAACGAACACCGCTCGTCGCACGGCGATTCCCGCCCATCGCGACATCGCCGAGTAGGCCGAAAGGTCTTCTGCGACTCCTTGTCAGAGCGTCGCCAGCACTGCGTTCGACAGTTGGGAGCCGTAGTGCCGGCGAATACTGACCTTCCTTTCGAGAGCCTCGATAACCGTTGCCGAGAAGTTCACGGAATAGAGCTGTTCGAGATTTCGCAGTCCGCCCGGCGTAAAGACGTTGATCTCGAGGATCTTGTCACCGATGATATCCAAGCCCACGAGAAACATCCCGTCTGCGACAAGTTTGGGCCTGACAGTCTCGGCAACGTCAAGAATCTCGGGGGTAATCTTTACTGCGGCAGCTGTTCCGGCGGCACTGATATTGGAGCGGACCTCTCCTTTCGCAGGAACTCTGCGAAATGCCGCATAGGCGCCGTCCTTTTCAAGAGGTTGACCGTTCATCAGGAACAACCGGACGTCACCATCAACCGCATCCGGGAGGTAACCTTGGGCGATTAGATACCCTTCGCCACTGACTGCTTCAAATATCTGATTGAGATTGGATTCCTTGCTGGATTTAATTCTGAATACATGCCGGCCTCCCGATCCCTGTAGTGGTTTCAGGATCACACCGCGTTTCTGGCTGTCGATGAAGGCTCTAATTTCGTCCAGGCTTTTCGAGATCAGTGTCGTGGGACGAATAGCCTCGGGGAAGTCTTGGAAATAGAGCTTGTTCTGAGCCTTCATCAAGGTGTCGGGATCATTCACCGTCAGCACGCCCCGCTCGACGGCAAGTCGCCCGAACATCGCGCCGACATGAGCGGCCCAGGGTCGCTCCTCGGCATCAAGGGAAGGGTCGTTGCGCAAAAACAGCACGTCCACCTCTTTCACGTCAATCGTTTCGACGCGCGCCTTCTCATTGAGATCGGCAATGAACGTGTCTTCATTCTTCGGTTTGCCCCCACTCGGGGCCCTTGCGCGGACTGCCAGGCTGTCGTCGGATCGCAGCACAAAATCCCCGGGCGTGACATAACAAACATCATGGCCACGGGCGCTGGCGACCATCGCGAGGGATGTCGTCGTATAATAAGGCGCCTCGCTTTCGATCGAATTCACGAAGAATGCTATTCGCATTTAGGCTTCCTTTGGTTGAACCAGGTCGATTGGGCGCAATCCCTGTCTTGCGCTGTCAAGTCGTTCGCGGCCTTCAGCAGTCTCCAGAAACAGCGGATGGACGCTCGGCGGCTTGAGCAGTCCGCGTAGTGCAAGCTCTTCCATAACGGCGAAATGGGAGGAAGCGATTTTGCCCATCCAGAACGGCTCGAGCGCGCCACCGTGTTTCAGATGGTCCAGCAGTTGAAGGAGGCCTCTCAAGTAGATCGCATCCTTGGCCAATCCGCCGCCGCGGTAAACACGCAGTGCAAGGTTGAATGCCCCGTGATCGGAGAATTTGTAGTTGGAAACGAGCCGACGGAACGTTTCGGCGAAGCTTAGCCCCGAGAGCATGTAAGCGCATGCGACGACCCTCGCAGCTATCAGCTTAAGCCGCTCGGCAGTGAGGCCACCCGAGAGGTACTCAGCGAAAACCGCCAGCCCCTCCTGCATGCCTTCGTATCCGGACAGCCCGGAGCGAAAGAGCCGCAGCCCTTGAGAGGAACCATTAAAATAGGTGAGGAGATGAACTCCGATTTCGTGCGCAAGAAGCGACTCGACACGTCGTCGGTCCATGATCGTCGACCTCGAAATGAAGAGACGATGATTGGTCACCATCAGGCCAGAAGGGAGGTCATCGCGAAGCACAATGCTTGCCTTGAAGTCCGGCCAGACCGTTCGGTAACGATTAATCATGGCTTCCGCACGTCGTTCCACATAGTCGGCATCAGCGGTGGGAATATTGGAACGCGACTTAAGATGATCCACAGGATACTCGTCCGCGAGCATTCCAAGAATATCCTCGGCTTCGAGCAAAAGCGAATGCTCGACCGGACCATAAAGCGCCCTGCCAAACTCAACGAAGCTCTTGGTCTGGCGCGCAGCAATCAGCGAAAGTTGCAAGTCGACTTCACGCTGCTTTTCCCGGCAGAGGTCGTATAGGACCGGATCCTCCATTTGGTCAAAGGAGATAGCGAAGAGCCGATGCTTCGCATTTTCCACCTGGGTCGTCAGCGGGCGGTATAGAAAGACCGGCTCGCTTTCAAACCCGGCCAACCTGAATTCGTGAAATGCTTGCCTTGCGTTGATGGGGGTGACGGCAAGGAGAACGTCGAAGAGCGATGCAATCTCGTCTATGCTTCTGTCGACGCGACTGACAGCGTCGACGAAGGCACGTCTGCCAAGGGACCGATACGACGCAAGCTTGACAAGTTTCTTGGTTTCCAGAAAGGCGCCACACGCGCGGAGCGCGGCGTCGAACAGCGTCGAGACCAATTGGTCGCGAACTTCAGGGTAAATCTCCCTGGATTCGGGCGTCCGGTAGATCGGCGCGAACTCAACACCAAGTATGGCGCAGCCGGGCATGGCCGCAATCTGTGCGTCAATGGTCGAAGTGGGGATATTCCGCTCGAGGACTCTCGGCGTGCGGAATCTCGCCTCGCTCGCCATAATGGTCTTCGAGAAAATCGTCTTTGCAAGGGCGGCATTCTCGGATGACCAAACGGAAACCTCAAACGGCGGGAGATAGGGAGCGTCATCGGTAAGAAACCGGTCACGCTCGAGCTCACTGCTTCGAACGACAAGGAGGGCCCCGAACTGCTCGACCGCGACCGCGGCGATCGCCTCGATAATCGACACGACCTCCTGAGGGTCCGATGCAAGGAGATAGGAAGCACTGGCCTGAACTACGGCTTGCGCCACATCCTCCTCCTTTCCTGTGTTGATATGAACGAAAAGAAAGGGGAGTCGTCGATCGATATGCAAGCGACCACCTTCGGGGAATTCCCTTCGGATCGGTTTGTCGTCGCGAAGCGACTGCTTGATATCACATAGCCAATCGTCCTGGGTCGCTGACGCGTGTTTCGTCATGACGTTGACCTCAAAACGCGCTCGAGAAGCGGAACGGCCGAGGTAAGCGCCTCCTGCAATTCACGAAGTGCTGAGTTGTCTGGCTTTCCCGTCCACTCGTCCATGAAAATCTTCTTGAACTCAATGGCGATCGCGCAACCGATTCCCGGATATTGTTCATGGACGAACCGCGCCTGTTCTCCCTTTCCGTGAAAGGCAACGTTCTCCCGCACGTCAAGCCGCCTGCCGCCAACGCCGAAGGATCGGAAGTGATCCATCAATGGCTCGACTACATGGACCCATCGTTCTCGATCCATGGAGAACGTACCGATATTGACGTCGGGCGCCTGATCCTGGGGCGTTGGCGTGTCCGGATCCGCTCGACGATAATTATAACTGTGCACGTCAAGGAGCACGAAGTGCTTGTGGTACCGCTGGATGCCGTCGAGAAAGAAGCGAAGCATCTCATAGTAGTCGTCATGGATAAGCAATGACCTGCGATGTTCCGATTGCGGAAGGCTCTCTTTCCAAACTGTCAGCCCCCATGCCTGCTCGGGGCGAAGATAAACAGCCTGGTCACGGCTTCGGTTGAGATCGATTTCAAATCGGGAACGGTGAAATACAATCTGGTTTGGCAAGCCCCTGATCAAACTCGCCGTGAACGGGTCTTCTTCGCGAAGACGCTCGACCTCGTTCAAGGCGTATCGAGAACGCAGACTTCTCCGAACATGGCTGCCGTCATGGATCGCCGTTCCAATAATGGGCGACTGACTTCTCGTGAGACTCCACAGAGGATCGGAATTCTCCCCCTTTGGAACCTCGACGTTCTCTATCGCCATAGAGCCTCTCTGCATTGACTCCGCCTCAAGTTACGGGAACCTCGTGGCCGCGCAGAACAGAATGCACGTGTACGGGCCAGAGTTGATCATCGTCTGCCAAGCGCCGATTGGCGTGGCCCCTAAAACGAGAACCGGTCGCTGCTCCATGTGGGATCGCCTCCCCGTTGAAACGCAATGGCCGTTTGGCTTCAAATGCCTGCTCGAAGAACGCAGTTGCCGCGGAGCCGGTTCCGCTGGGGGGAAAAATAGCGGTCGATCGGCGTGGACGGCGGCGCTTCCCGACTGGGAGCCGGGGAATGCCTCTGTGTTTCCTTGGAACCCTGAGGCCGACTGCGAATTTCCGGGTGATGAAGATCGGTGCGGTATGTCTTGCCATGTCAGAATCCGTCGTATGGCTGGCGATGACCACGAGACGCGCCGAGATTGTCTTATACAATGTCTCGGACTTCAGACGGGTCGCCCATCCAGCGCCGAACCACGCGCAGCGAGGCTTCCGGCCGCAGATTGACCACGATCTGCCTAATTCGATCCAATCTCGTTGAAAGGCACGGTCGCCGTGCGGAACGGCAGGGCTGACGCGCCAACCATCAGGCTCATGGCCTTGTTGAGGATGACGGCCTCGAGTGCCGCGAAGTTGAAGATACCGATGAGTAGAGGAAGACGGAATTCAGAGCCGCCAAGCCCGATCAGGCCACCCAACGCCCCGATAATCCCGCGGCCGGCGAAGGCCGGAACGAGTTTTCTCTGCGCGGTGTCGTCTGTCGAACAAACTTCACCGGTTCTCCGCAAGGACGCCAATAGCCCTTGATCTTGCAGAAGCCGCCACCGCGACGAAAGCCGCGATGCTGATCGCGCCGAGGCAGGCGTTTGCGGCCAGTGCGAAACTTAGTCCGACATTTTCCATGGCTGCCGCAAACACGAACGGCGCTCCGGCTCCGACTGCCAGACGGGCGGTAGCCATCTTGCCGGTGATCGCGCCATATCCGTCCGATCCAAATAGATAGAGCGGCAGGCTACCCTGCGCGATGCTGTTGATACCGGAGCCCAAACCAAGGCAGATGGCGAATGCAACTGCTCCCGGCAGCCAGTTTCCAGTTGCCAGCAGGATCAGGACGCCGAAGACGATCAGGACGGCTGAGAGAACAGCGAGGGTTGGCGGCGACAGGTTTTTCCCGAAGACCATGTTGATCAGACGGCTCAGGACCTGAGCAGGACCGAACAGTGAGCCGATGACGACGGCGACCGTGCCAAGCCCGATCGAGTCGAGCATCGGGACCATATGAGCCAGGATCGCGGCCAGAGTGAAGCCAAGGAGCGCGAAGGCGATAGAGACGATGACGATCGCGCGGCGTCGCTCATTAGGCGGGATTGCCCCGATCACCGTCTCGCGTGTCCGGATCGTTGCGTCGCCCGACTTTTGTCCGAGACTCCGGATCCAGAGGTGCAGCGGCATGCAGAGGAACAGGTTCAGAGCCGCGAAGACGAGATAGATTTCGCGCCAGGAGAGATATCCGGTCAAAGCTGCCGAGATCGGCCAGAAGATCGTGGAGGCGAAGCCGCCGATCAGCGTCAGATAGGTGATGCTGCGCGAGGCAGTGCGGGGATCGCTTTCGACCAGCGCAGCGAAAGCCGCCTGATACTGGACCATGCCGGACGATACTTCGAGCAGGATGATGGCGATGGCGAAGATCGCGACCGATGGAGACCAGGCGCAAAGCGCAAGCGTCAGCGCCGCGAACATGGAGCCGATCGTCATAATCGCCGCTGCGCCGATCCGGTCCATTTGCTTGCCGATATAGGTGGCCGACAGGCCGCCGATGAATAGGGATACGGAGAAGACCCCGAACACTTCGGCCAGCGTCAGGCCGAGGTCATCCGCCATGCCGGGAGCCAGAATGCTGAAGCTGTAATAGAGCGTGCCGTAGCCGATGACCTGCGTCAGGCCGAGAGCCGAGACGATGCCCGCAGGGATTTTATGCAACGATTTCACCCTTGCCGGCGGAACCGCAGCAGTCGTCGCTACGCTCGACATTTTCCCTGATCGCCGGATGGCCGGCGCAGCAGTCCTCCATCAGGAATTTGACGAGATCGGCGAGCGCGTCGTAATTGGCGCTGTAGATGATCGAGCGGGATTCCCTACGCTGGGAGATCAATCCCGACCGCTCCAGCTCCTTCAAATGGAACGAGACGTTGGTCGCCGACACGCCCATGCGTTCCGCGATCGCGCCAGCGGCCATTCCCTCGGGGCCGGCAATAACCAGCGCCCGGACAATGGCGAGACGAGTCTCTTGGGACAGCGCGGCAAATGAAGATAGGGCTTGACGTTCTTCCATTATTCAATAATCCTTGAACTATTGGATATAGGAATAGCCCACATGGACGCAATCGACAAGACCCATTCTTCCGACATCTCTCTCGGCCATCTCCTCGATGTTCTCGCGGTCGCGCCAGACGCCCCACTGGTGTTCAGCTATGAGGGCACTGCCGTCCGGCCGGGCTACCATGTCACCGAGGTCAAGGCAGGTCAGTTTTCGGCGCTGGACTGCGGCGCCAATCCGGAAGCCTGGTCCGAGATCTTCGTCCAACTCTGGGATATCGATGAGGACGGTCGGACCCATATGCCGGCAAGCAAGTTCTCTGCGATCATCCGCAAGGTCTCCGATCACGTACAGCTCGAGCCATCGGCCAAGCTCACATTTGAGGTTAGTGATGGAGAGCGGCCGATGGCCCTTTATTGCGCGGCAGCGCCGCGGCTCATCGCCGGCACATTCGAAGTAGCGCTTGCCGCCCGACCCGCAAGCTGCAAGCCGCGGGATCGCTGGCTGGCGGAGGAGCAGGAAAAATCATCTTGCTGCGCGCCGGCCACCAACTCGTCGAAGTGCTGCGGGTGAACCGACCAGTCTGGATCGCTCCCGGACGCTACGCCGGAAGCGGTGAGTTTTCAGGACGAAGCGCGAGCTCTCCGAAAGCCCTCTTACGTTGAACCGGATTCTGTGAACTGGAAAAAGAAGGGGTTTCTAAAGTCCGTTTAGACGCTATCGTGTCAAGGAGGCGTCAGCACGAGACTTTCATGACAGTTCAACATCACGGACACCTGCACGAACGAATGACGATACTTGGCGACCTCCAAGCCGCCTCGTTTGTTCCGTGGATCCGTCGTCACGCAGCAAAGCTCGGCCTGTCCCAGGCCATATCTCATCGAAGCGTCGACCGGATCGAACTCGAGGTCGCCGGACCGATAGAATTGATCGACATGATGGAGGTGGGATGCTCGCTCGGACCTATTGATGTATGGGTGGAAACCATAGTCCGCACACCGATCGAGAGCGACGCAGAATAGGCCTTGCGACGCCCTTCAATTTTCCACTGCACGTTATTTGATCAGCGTTGCCAATGCGAAAAAATTATGCAAACGTGCTCCCGTCCGCTACGAACCGCCCTATCCAAGCGGTGGCCTTGAAGCAGACAAAACGTTGATAATGCTGAGAAAGTTCTACCATGTCAGCCGATACGACGGGCTTTTGGACGCCAGTCGCGCTTTCTGCGGATTTGCCGTCAGGGACGGTAATCCCCGCACGCACAAGAGCCGGCTCAATTGCCCTCTGGAGAAGTGATTCAGGACGGGTCGCGGCATCGGCAGACCGCTGTCCCCATCGTGGCATGCGCCTGTCTTATGGCTTTGTACGCGGTGAGGTGCTGTCTTGCATCTATCACGGCTGGAGTTACACGCAGACGGGAAACTGCCTGCGCATCCCGGCTCACCCTGGTCTTACGCCGCCCGACACGATCCGCGTAGCGACGCACCTGGTCGAAGAGACCGATGGCGTGATCTGGGTAGCCGTCGGAGAACCCGTCCACCCGCCCCCGAAATTGGACGGCCTCGTTGCATTGCGCTCGCTAACGATGCATGCCGACGTTACCACCATTGAGGCGGCTTCCGGCGCGAAAACAGACGAGACCGGCCTTCTAAAAGCAACGCAGCAATCCGAAACGATGTGGCTGCTGCTTTCCGAACAGGAACAGGGCCACACCCTCGTCCATGTACTCCTTGACGGCGATAACACGCGCGGTGACCGCATCTCAGCGTCGCGGGCCGTCGAAAGCCTGCGCCGATGCGCCGAAGACCTTCAGGCAAGGAGATCTCGTGATGGCTAAGGAAGCGATGCTCGACGAGTGGTATCCAGTCGGCCTCTTCAGTCAGGTCAAAACGACCGCATACAAGACGGCTCTGATGGGCGAACCGATCGAGGTTTCTGTCGGGGCGGACGGCAAAGCGATCGTGACGACGTCGGGCGGACGTGTCTTGTCGTCACGTGTTCGCTATGGCCACGTGTGGTCGTCCATCGGAGATCCTCAAAAGGAGATCTTTTCCATTCCCGAGGCTGACCAACCTGGTCGCCGGTTTGTCGATGTTGGTGTGGTTCGCGTTCGCTGTTCGCCGCTTCGCGCGGTCGAGAACTTTCTCGACATCGCTCATTTTCCTTTCGTCCATACTGACATCCTCGGAGCAGAGCCGCACACGGAAGTGCAGAACTACAAGGTTGAAATTCGCGACGTCGAGGATGAAGTCTGGGCAACGCAGGTGAAATTCTACCAGCCGCAAGCAGCAAAGTCGGCAAGCGGCGGGATTACGACAGAGTACATGTATCGCGTGCCGGCCCCGACCTGTTCGGTGCTTTATAAAACCTGCCCACCGCGCCCCAGTGAATGGGACGTCATTACTCTTTTCGTCCAGCCGCTTGCCGAGGATCTTTGCGATGTCTGGCCGTGGATGGCGCTGTTTGACGATGAAACATCGATGACCGACCTCATCCATTTCCAGCAGACGATCTTTCTGCAGGACCGCTCGATCCTTGAAAATCAGATCCCGCGTCTTTTGCCACTTGACCCCGGCATGGAAATCCCGACGCGCGCCGATCTGACATCGGTAGCCTACCGACGCTGGCTAAAGCGCCACAATTACACCTATGGCGCACAGTTGGTGGCGCAATGAGGCTCTACGATTACATCCTCTCGCCCAGTTGCTACAAAGTGCGCCTGATGGCGGCTTTGACCGGGCTGTCACTGGATATCCGGCCGGTCGACTTTCATCCGGGCGGCGAGCACCGCAAAGCCGAACTTCTGGCACTCAACCCGGCTGGCTCCATCCCCATCCTGGAGGACGGGGATCTGCTCCTGACGGAATCGTCAGCAATGCTCGTCTTCCTCGCGAGAAAGGCGGCTCCAGAGTGGCTTGGGGACGGAACGGTCGAACAGGCGGCCAGGTTGCAACAGTGGCTTTCCTTTTCTCACCGGCTGACCGCAAATCTTGGCGGCGCGCGCCTCCACGAGATGTTGCATCGCCCGGGCGATATTGCCCTTTTGCAAGCGCAGGGCGTTGCTGCGCTGCGCGAACTTGAAGCCGGGCTGGTCGAGCAAGATCTTCGGGGCATGCCGTTCCTTGCTTCCGATCGCCCGACGGTCGCAGACATCGCGTGCTTTCCCTACGTGGCGCTCGCGCCAGATGGCGGCGTTTCGCTTGACCCCTACCCTGCGATCCGGCGCTGGTCCCGCGCCATTCGCGCGCTCGATAACTTCATTGAGATGCCAGGCATACACCGACTGCATGAGTTGAAGCCCGAGCCCCAGATTGGAACGGGCGAGGAGTAACATGACCGGCTATCTTCTGAAGAACTGCGCAGCGGTTATCGTCGATGAGGGCAAGGGCCAGACGACCCGTCGCAACGTTGACGTCCTGACAAACGGTTCCGCCATTCAGGCAATTGGCGACAATCTTGGACAGGACGAACTTCCGGCCGGTACGATCGTTCAAGATGCAAGCGGTTGGTTCGTCTATCCCGGGCTCGTCAATACACACCACCACTTCTTTCAATGCTTTGTGCGCAACCGTGCGGATCTCGACTGGACGAAGCTGTCGGTCATCGAATGGCTTGATCGCATTTATCCGATCTTTTCGCGATTGAACGAGGATTGCTTTTATCACTCCTCAGTCACCGCCATGGCCGAGATGATCAAGCACGGGTGCACGACTGCTTTCGATCACCAGTACTGCTTCCCGAGGCATGCCGGCAAAAGATTGATCGACCGCCAGTTCGAGGCGGCCGATCTTCTGGGCATGCGCTTTCATGCCGGCCGCGGTGGCAACACACTTCCGAAATCCGAAGGCTCGACCATTCCCGACGCGATGCTCGAAACGACGGACGAGTTCATTGGTGATTGCGAGCGGCTGATCGACACCTATCACGATGCCCGACCTTTCAGCATGCGCCAGGTGGTGGTCGCGCCATGCCAGCCGGTAAACTGCTACCGTGAAACCTTCGTGGAATCCGTGGCTCTGGCACGTGATCGTGGTGTTCAGATGCATACCCATGTTGGGGAGGGTGAAAGCCGCGTGATCGAGGCCCGACATGGCATGCGCACCGTAGATTACTGTGCAGAGCTGGGTTTTGCGGGGCCTGACGCCTTTTACGCCCATTGCTGGGAACTGACCCAAGACGAACTGCGCAAGATGGCTGCGGACGGGACCGGCGTTTCCCATTGCCCGGAGCCCGTCTATCTGGTTGGCGCCGAAGTAACCGATATTCCCGCCATGGCAGCCTTTGGCCTTCGCGTCGGACTGGGCTGCGACGGCGCTGCCTCGAATGACAACTCAAACCTGATGCATTGCATCCACTCCGCCTACATGCTGCAGTGCCTGACCGCATCGACGCGCAACCACCCTGTCCCGCCTCCAGCTGATTTTCTGGGCTATGCGACGGCGGGCGGTGCGGCTTTGCTTGGTCGAAAGGACATAGGCAGGCTGGCGCCCGGCATGGCCGCCGACCTGTTTGCGATCGACACGCGGCGGATGGACTATGTCGGCACACGCCATGATCCGCTGAGCCTGATGGCCAAGGTCGGTGTCGGCATGCCGACGGACCTGACAATGATCAATGGCCGCATTGTATGGCAGAAAGGCGATTTCATCGGCCTCGATGAAAGCCGGATGTTCGCTGAGGCTGAAGCTGCACTTGCGACTGTCGAACTCTAAAATCACAAAGAAGGGGAACCAGCATGACAAACATTTCTCGAAGAACCCTGATGCAGGGCGTTGCAGCTGCCGGCCTGGCTGGCGCATTTGGTGGCCGCGCCGCATTTGCGGCCGACGGCCCGCTCGGGATCACACTCGTCGTACCCTCGCCCATCGGTGACGTTGGCTGGGGTCACGCGCTGGTTGCGGGTCTGGAACCGATCAAGGCAGCCTATGGCGACAAGGTGAAGGTGACGGTCGTCGAAAACATTCCCGAGGGTCCGGATGCTGACCGTATCATGACCAAGACGGTCGCCGACGGAAACAAGTTCCTGATCGCGGGCTCCTTTGGCTATCAAAACGGTGCCCTGCAGATTGCTCGCCGCAACCCTGATGTCACCGTGTTGCATGCATCGGGTTTCCAGGTGGCCCCGAACTTCTCGCCGTTTGCCGCCAAGTACTTCCAGGGGACGTATCTGCTTGGCATGGCGGCGGCCGCGCTGTCAAAGACCGGAAAGCTCGGTTCCGTGTCCGCCTTCGCGATCCCTGAACTGATTACCTCGATCAACGCATTCACGCTCGGTGCCCAGGCTGTGAACCCCAACATCGAAGTCTCGGTCGTCTGGGTAAACTCATGGTTTGATCCGGCCAAGGAACAGGAAGCGGCCAAGGCGCTGATTGCGCAAAAATGCGACGTGATCTTCTCCAATGCGCAGGATACGCCCTCCGTCATCTCCGCATGCGAGGAGGCCGGCGTCTTCGCATTCAACCTCAATTCGTCGATGAAGAAATACGCGCCGAAGACATACCTTGGCTGTGTGTCCACCGATTGGTCACCGTTCTTCAAGGCCTCCGTCGACGCCCATCTCGCCGGCACGTTCAAGGGTGCAAACACCTTCCTGGGTGTTGCAGACAAGGTCGTCGAGGTTGTTGACTGGCACCCGTCGATCCCCGCAGACACCATGACGAAGATCAAGGCCGCGGAGGCAAAGATTGCCGACGGAAGTCTCTCACCGTTTACCGGCCCGATCAGCAAGGCCGACGGCAGCGAGGGCGCGGCCGCTGGCAAGACCCTGACCGATGGAGAAATCGTGGCCATGGACTGGCACGTCAAGGGCGTGACCACGCCGCTGCCAAAGTAAGCCATGACCGCCCCGCTCCTGTCGCTTCGCGGCATCTCGAAGAGCTACGGCCAGGTCCATGCCAACCAGGCCGTTGATCTGGACGTGGCCCCGCAGTCGATCCATGCAATTCTCGGCGAAAACGGGGCGGGCAAATCGACGCTGATGAAAATGATCTACGGTGTCGAGCCACCAGACAGCGGGTCGGTCGCCTGGGAAGGCGAACCCTTGGCCCTTGCCTCCCCGGCGGAGGCACGGGCCAAGGGTATCGGCATGGTATTCCAGCATTTTTCGTTGTTTGAGACCCTGACTGTCGTTGAAAATATTCAACTCGTTGTCCCAGGCAAAAAAGCCGATCTCGTTAAACGAGTCCGCGCTCTCGGGCATGAATTCGGCCTTGAAGTCGATCCGCTTGCCCACGTGCATGCGCTTTCGGTCGGTGAACGTCAGCGAGTGGAGATCATCCGCTGCCTGATGGCCAATCCGAGGTTGCTGATCCTCGACGAGCCGACATCTGTTTTGCCGCCCCAGCTGGTTGAAAAGCTGTTCGAGACGTTGCGCCGGCTGCGGGACGGCGGTGTATCGATCCTCTTTATCTCGCATAAGCTCGAGGAAATCCGGGCTATCTGTGACAGGGCAACCATTTTGCGCGGCGGCCGCGTCACGGGACATATCGACCCGCGAGAACACGATGCCCATGACCTCGCCCGCATGATGATTGGCCGCGACATGCCCGAACCGATGGCCGCCGTACCGCACTCGGGCGGCGAGAAACGCCTTGAGATCATCGGCCTTCATCATCGGCCGGAAGATCCCTTTGCGGTGCCGCTTTCTGATATTGCGCTGACGGTGCGTTCTGGCGAGATCCTCGGGATCGCGGGCATTTCCGGCAACGGGCAGAGCGAACTTGCCTCGCTGATCTCAGGCGAGACCGTCCTCCCGAGAGACCAGCGCGACCGGATCTTCATGATGGGACGTGATGTGGGAAGGCTCGACGCAGCTCACCGACGCCAGCTTGGATTTGCATTCGTTCCGGAGGACCGGCTGGGACGGGGAGCAATTCCTGAAATGTCGCTCGTACTCAACGGGCTATTGACCGCCCACCCTTTGAACCTTCTTCGTCACGGCCTGATAGACGGGACAAGGGCGTCTGCCTTTACCGAGGATTGCATCCGCCAGTATGATGTGCGCACGCCTGGCCCTGACGCCGAAGCCGGCGCACTTTCGGGCGGCAATCTTCAGAAGTTCATCGTTGGCCGTGAGATCATGTTGGCGCCGAAGCTGCTCTTTGTCGCGCAGCCCACATGGGGTGTGGATGTTGGCGCGGCGTCCGCTATACGCGCCCGTCTTGTCGCATTGCGCAACGAAGGCATGGCCATTCTCGTCATTTCAGAAGAACTTGAGGAACTTTTCGAGCTCTGCGATTTCATCCAGGTATTGCACCACGGCGCATTGAGCCCGCCGCTTGTCACGAAGGAAACGCAACCCGAGGAAATCGGCCGCTACATGATTGGCGCGCAAGACGTTTCAAAGAAAGTCATCGCATGAATGCCTTGTCTGCCGCCTTTCTGCCTACGCTTGTCCGCCGGGAACGCGCTTCGTTTTCTGCGACGCTGGCTGCGCCATTCCTGGCGCTGGCGGTAGCGACCATTTTGAATGTCGCGCTCTACATGGCAATGGGCCGCAACCCGGTCGACGTCGTCTATGCAATGCTGCTTGAGCCGTTTCTGTCGTGGGCATCGTTTTCAGAAGTTCTTTTGAAAGCAGGGCCGCTACTGCTCATAGCGCAGGGTCTCGCGATCGGCTTCCGAGCCAAAGTGTTCAACATCGGTGCTGAAGGCCAGTTCATTCTCGGCGCCATTTTTGCCTCTGCAATTCCCGTGTGGTTTCCTCAGGCAACCGGTCAGTGGATTTGGCCCCTGATGCTTGTCCTTGGGACAGTCGGTGGCGCCCTTTGGGCTTCACTCACGGCGTTCTGGCGCGTCAGGCTGAATGCAAACGAAATCCTTGTTTCACTGATGCTGAGCCTCGTTGCATCACAGCTTTTGAATTACCTGCTGCTCGGCCCCTGGAAGGATCCGAACGGTTTCAACTTCCCGCAATCGGTCATGTTCCAGTACGACGCGATGGTGCCGCTCTTGATTTCGGGGACGCGCGTCAACGTCTCGTTGATCATTACAATCGTCCTGTCCTTTGCTGCCTGGATATTCATGCAGCGGAGCTTTGCCGGCTACAAGCTACAGGTTGGAGGCCTGGCGCCGCGTGCTGCAGCCTATGCCGGCTTCAAGGAAGGCTGGGCAATCTGGCTCTCGCTCCTGATCGGTGGATGTGCCGCGGGTCTTGCCGGAGCCGCTGAGGTCGCCGGGCCTCTGGGACAGTTGCAGCGGTCAATCTCCACCGGCTACGGCTACGCGGCCATCATCGTCGCCTATCTGGGCGGTCTGCATCCAATCGGCATCATCGCCTCATCATTGTTCATGGCGGCTCTCTATATTGGCGGCGACAATGCCATGGTATCAGCAAACCTGCCCATCGCGGCGGTCCGGGTTTTCCAGGGAAGTCTCCTTCTCGCTTACCTGGTTGCAATCGCCTTCGTCCGGTACCGTCTTGAGTGGCGTCGGATCGTCCACCGGAGCCAATCATGAATGCCATCGAGTTCATTCTTGCGGGCATGCTCGCAGCCGCAACCCCTTTTCTTCTTGCGGCACTTGGCGAGCTGGTCGTTGAGCGCGCAGGCGTTTTGAACCTTGGCGTGGAGGGTCTGATGGCCTTTGGCGCAGCCCTGGCCTTCATCATCGTCCATCATGGCGGGGGGCACTTTGCGGGGTTTGTCGTCGCGGGGCTTGGCAGCGCCGCCCTTTCCCTGGTCTTTGCACTGATTGCCCTTGGCTTCAGGGCCAACCAGGTGGCAACGGGCCTTGCGATCGGCATCCTTGGCCAGGGTCTGTCTGCACTGTTTGGCAAGTCCTACGAGAGCCTCACGGTCAAGGGCCTGCCCAAACTTTCCCTTCCGTTTCTGTCCGACATCCCGGTCGTCGGTGGGATCTTTGTTCAAGACGTTGTCGTCTGGCTGTCGCTCGCCGCAACGATCGGCATCTGGGCCTTTTTTGCCTTTTCGAAGGTTGGGCTCGTCGTGCGGGCAGTGGGTGAAAACCCCAAGGCCGCTCACGCCATAGGCTATCATGTGATTGCCGTTCGCGTGATTGCTGTAGCCTTCGGCGGCGCGATGGCAGGCTTTGCGGGCGCCTATGCTTCGGTGGTCTACACGCCGCTTTGGGCAGACGGGATGATCGCTGGTCGAGGTTGGATCGCCATTGCGCTTGTTGTCTTCGGCACATGGATGACTGGCCGCATCTTCCTCGGAGCGTGCCTGTTTGGCGCCGTTTCCCTGATGGGCCTTGCCGCACAGGCGACAGGGTTGAACGTGCCCTCGCAACTTCTTTCGAGCCTGCCCTACCTCGTTACCATCATCGTGCTTGGCATCATTTCGGCAGATCGTCGCCTGTTGAAGCTGAATGGGGTCGCCTCGCTCGGCGAGCCCATCGAACGCTGAGCGTTGCAAACGCAGCATCGAGCACGATCGAAGCTGGTGGGGGACGCGAGACTATGAGGGCTTCGCCGCCGGCTAACCAATCGCACCTGCCAAGAGTGCCGATGTTCTCAGGGCCATAAGCATCAAAGCGAGATCCCCTATGCGTAGTCTCGATCTGGCCAGCGGTCATGCCAGGAGAGGCTGACTAAGCGTCTCGCAGCAACATCTCTATCCCGAGAAGCGCAAGGGCGATCAAAAAGCAGCGCTTGAACGTCGACGCACTAACCGCCTTCCTTACGTACTGGCCGGCCCACATACCGATCAGAGCTGGAAGGACAGCAAGGCTCGACAGCGCTACTCCATCGAGCTGAAATGCATCTTGCAGAGCAAGCCCAGCGGCGAGCGCGATGGTGGAAATCGTGAAGGATAGACCGAGCGCCTGAACGAGATCATCCCGTTCAAAGCCAAGTGCCGGGACATACGGTACGGCCGGAATGACGAACACGCCGGTTGCGCCTGCGATGAGGCCTGTCGCCAACCCAATCATGGGCGAGAGCCAACACTCGTGTGTTTGGTTAATATGGTAAGGTTTGGCTGACAGCGTGTAGATCGCATATGCCGTAAGCGCGAGGCCGAGGAAGACGGTGCTCAGGCGGGTTTCGCCACCTGTCAGCACAGACGCACTGGCGAGTGTGCCGACAAAAACTCCGGCCAGCATCGGCCACCGACGAAGGACTGCGACAAAGTTCGGGCCCGCGATGAGTTGCCAGACATTCGTTGTGAACGAGGGGATGATGAGCAGCGATGCCGCTGTAACGGGCGACAACAATCCGCCCAGAATAGCCATGGCGACCGTCGGAAGGCCCATCCCTGTGATACCCTTTACGATACCGGCGACAAAAAATGTAGCTGCGACAGCGAGCAGCAAAGAGATCGAGACATCATTCATGTCTTCTCATTACGACTTCTGACATCGTCCACAATGCGGCAGTTCCGTTTCCAGCCTTCGCCTGGACCCAAGGCAACGAGGAGTGTAACCTTCGAGGATGCGCTTCGACTTTACCGATCTTCGCCTCTTTCTTGCTGTTGCTGACGCTGGCAGCATCACACACGGAGCGGCGGAGGTGAGCCTTTCGCTTGCCGCGGCGAGTGAGCGCCTGCGGGAAATGGAGGCAACCGGAGGCGTACGCCTGCTCGAACGAGGTCGTCGGGGCGTGACATTGACAGAGGCGGGCGAGGCGCTTTCCCACCACGCTCGTGAGATTCTAAATCAAGTAACGCTAATGCGTGGGGAAATGGGACGCTTCGCACAAGGCATACGCGCAAGTATTCGTGTAATCGCCAATACTGCGGCCATCGTCGAGGTTCTTCCAATCCGTCTATCGTCGTGGCTCGCTTCGCATCCCCAAGTCGATATTGATCTCCGGGAGCGCCAAAGCCATGAAATTGCCCGAAGCGTCTCTGCAGGTTTCGCCGATATCGGCGTATTGTCGGATGCAGCTGCCCACCAAGGTTTAATCCTTAAACCTTTCGCGGTGAGCAAACTCGTCGTCGTCTCAGCAAAGACACATTGGCTCGCGACTGAAAGGAAATCCCGTTCGCCCGGCTCGCCGAGCAATACTTTATAGGCCTGGAAGGCGGCGCATTACAGGACCATCTCGACACTCAAGCCGAGAGGCTGGGCGTAGTGCTCCGATACCGGATCCGCCTCCGCACGTTTGAATCCATATGTGCAGCAGCAAGCAACGGCGTCGGGGTCGCTATCGTGCCGGACACGGTGGCGCGGCAGTGCAAGCGGGCTTATAACTGCGGGATAACACCTTTAACCGACGCATGGGCGCGGCGAAATCTTTCCGTTTGCGTGACCTCTGGATTCGATCCCACTCCAATTGCTCGAGAGCTGTTCGACCACTTGGCAAATGCGTGACCTGATGCCAGCATTTGCCGAGGCAACGGCAGGCAAAACTCCAGCAGTAGGGCAAAGAGCTTTTTCTCGGGGAACTCCTTTGAGGCGGGGCTTTCTGTTGACGTATACGACTTCTGCGCTAGTTTGTCTCTTGCACCTGTTTTGGTGCGTCCTCTTAATTCCACCTAAACGGCCCCGCCAATTCGCGGGGTTTCTTTTTCGCCTTCGACGTAGGGACCCGTACATTTGCAGGGTATGGATTCCACGGTTCGTTCTGCTATCCCGGAAAAGAAGCAAGGAATTTAAGAAACATCACACACCTATCCGTGCCACCACTCAGCGAGTGGACGGCATTTGGTATTCTTCACCAGGCTCGGGTTTATCGGGACGAGCCGCGCCGACCCTGGTCCGTTATTCAATAATCAATGGCCGAAGCGTTGAAGCATCGACTGGAGCTGCAGATTTTCCTGGCGAAGGCGTATTGCCAAAAGTCGTTTCAGCCGCCTGTTCTCCTCCTCCAGGTCAGCGAGATCGTCGAATTGCGTTTCGATCTTCGCAAAGCGCGTGGCCAGAGTGCTCGCCTGTGGGACGCGATTTTTCTGGCGGGCGGCGCGTTGTTTGGGAGGAGGCGCGCTTTGATTTGGCGAAGTGACCTCAGATTCCATTGCCTCTGCCTTGGAATCCGAGCTGACTGTTACGCTGTCCTTTTGCTGAACCATCGGAGTCTCGAAAGCGGCGACCGGAACCTCGATCGTTGGATCGGTGCGACCTTCGCTCGGCACATCAATTGATCGCACTGGAACCGGAGCCGACTCGATCTGGCTTTCTTGGCCGGCGGGTATCGAAAGAGTACTCGGCTCAAAAAGGTTCGGTGTCTGCGAGGCCGTTTCACGAACGGCGGCCTCAAGATCCGTGCCGGCCCAAATGGAAGCCGGCTGTGTTTTCGATCGACGCCGCGCTGACTTGAACTCGACGACAAATTTCCGTTGCTGTGTTTTCATGGTGTCCTAAACTGTGCGAGCGACGCAATTCAGCTTGCGTCGAATCTCTTGAGCATCTCTCTAAGCTGAGCATTCTGCTGGCGCAACTTTTCAGCCAGTCTCGTCCTCAACTGCCCTATTTCGTCATCGAGCTCCCTCAACGGGTCAATGGGCGTTTCTCGGGGCGGCGAAATTGATCTCGCTCTTTGACCCTCCCCTGATACCACGGTCTTTCCGACAACTCCATCCGGGCCGTTTTCTTTGACATGGCGAATGCGTCGCGCGTTGGTTTTGCGTGCGTGTTGCCCACCGGAACCGCCTTCCCCAAACGATTCCTGAGCCCTCGCGCCCGGCGGAGGGACCTGAGCATTGCTCCGTTCTTCATCCGCGACAAATTCGACTGGCAGCTCCGATGATGGAGGATCAATGTCGCTTCTGGCCGCGTCCGGGCCCACGAGCGTGTCGTCGTTTCCTGGCGCCAGATCCTGCGTATCCGGTACCTTTGGCGATGCGGGAAAATGCTCTTCCTCGCCTTCAACCGCCTTTGCGTCGGCCTCGTCACCGAGTGAAGATACGCCTTCCGTTCGCCGTTGGCGCAACGTCAGTTTTGACAGGAATTTCCAAGGAGATTTCATCTTGCTTCAATCTTGAACGAGCTGCACCGCGAGGTTGCAGTAGCTTATTGGTCAGGCCCGGAACTGGGCCCGACCAAATCAGTCTTGGCAACATCCGTTGCCACGTCATGTCACACTGGGTTATCGCAACTGATCGAGTTTTTTAAACTCTCAGTTAAGACCAAGCCGTTTGCGAAGGTCAGCATTTTCCGCGCGTAGCTTTTCTGCAAGTGTCTTGCGCAACCGGCTGTTCTCTTCCTCGAGTTGGATAAGATCTGCCATATCATCCAGCGCCGAGACAGAAGCGGGAGCTGTTTTGGTCACTTGTTTTTGCGCTCCAGGTCTCCGGCCTTGCTTGACCGCGCCCTTCGCTTTCGCCGTGGCGGTCGCTGCTGCAGCAGCTGGCTTTTGCTCGCTCGCTGGCTCTTCCACCTTCTTGCGGCGACCTCGCGGGGATTTTACGACCGGCGCTGGCGCTACGTCGGCAGCAGCCTTCTGACGTCGTGGTCCCCGTGTTTTCTTCGGCGCCGGCGCGTCCGCCGAAGTAGTCGCTTCTGCGCCTTCGGTTATCGACGCGGTATTATTTTCGTCAGCCATGGTTTTCTCCCTCACTAGCTAAGGATTCTTTTCAACTGCGCGGGGGACAGAGTCAACATAAGGCCAATCCGCGGGATTGTGATTTTTACGCACTTCATTCAATTCAGTTCGTTGCACGTGCGACACCCCTATTCTGGTAGCTTGCTCAAGTCATGAGCGGTAAGCGAAGGTAGGCGCAAGGGAAATGGGAGCCAACCTGTAGGCCGTCGGCCGCGATGCACGAGAAACTAAATGTTGGCTGCGTTGATGGCTACTGAAAGGGCAACGCGCGATTTCTCTCCTGCCAATGCCCGGTCAACCGCGACGCACATCACTGCCCGAGCGCGTTCGGAATCTAACGGTACACCATGATCGTTACACCACTGGCGGACAACATCGCTCACTGTCTGAAGGTCGTCGTCATCCAAGGGGATCAAGTTGAGAAGTGGAGGCATGCCCGTGCTCTCCAGTTAGGCAAGAGCACCTATACTCTATCAACCGGTCTCTGCCGATAAAATAGGGACCGACACCTGGAATGATACTCTGATCTTGGAACAAGGCAATGCCGAGATCGGAAGTCAGACAATGTATAGGAAGGGGCGCAAGCTGACACTGTTGACCAGGGCGATGCCAAAATGAAGTTGACCGAGAATAGCCTTGCGATCCAACTCTATGTCGTGCTGGACAAACCGCCATCATACCGCCCGTATGGCGCCCTGGTCCGACATCGAACACATCTCGGGCGTCCCTTTTCGCTTCGGGGGCGAGGAAATGGCCGCTCGATCCGTCGTGAGGGCTGAATAAAGCTGGCGGGACCCTGCAATGCCCCACCAGCACGACGAGCATAGACTCTCTTCGGTCAAGCCTAGTTCCTTGCGAGAAGAACAACGTTCTCGTTCGACAAGGTTAAAGTCACAGGAGCGCCATTGATCCGAATGGTAACCTCTCCCTTTTCGTCGTCCACGGCAGTAATCTCACCAAACAGACTGACACGGTCTTTTATGGTGAAACTCCTGCTAGATGTGTCGGAACGCCACATCGAGTCGTCCCAGTAGAGGTCGAGTTCCGATATTCCAACGCTCGTGAGAAAGCTGGTCTTCAGGTTTTGCTCCAGCCACTCTGGCGAACAGCCAAGCGCGGTCGCGGCCGCGTTGACGTCAGAATAGTCGTTCTCTCCGCCCTCGCCCCAAGTGACCTTGACGGACTCGCCGCGCTCTGGATTTCGATAGATCCGAACGTTCTTCTGTCTCATGGTTCGACCTCCTATTGGCTGTGACTTAGCGTTGATGTGCGAGTTTTCTTCCGCGCTGATTGCGTTTTTGACTATCCCGGCTCAAAGATTGCGGATTGGCGATATATTGTAAAGGCACTCTAGCGAGCTCGCCGCTACTACGGGGTCGTAGTCTGGACTTTCCCAGCGACGCCTCTCTCGCAGCAGCGCTCGAGGTAAAGATTCAGCTCTTGAACGGTAGTCTTGGTCATTCCAGCAGGGAAACCTGCGACGATGCAGCTCGAATTCGGCCACGACACGGCTGGACCGCCCTGAAATGGGGTGTCATCGACTTCGCTCGTTTGAGGGAAAGCAACACAAGCTTCGAGACCTATCTGAAGCGCATAGCGGGGCCATTGCCTTTCGTCAAAAGATGAGGCGGGCTAGACAAGTGGCCTCGTCGCCGAATGCAATCAGACTGCAAGAAACTGGAAGAAGACACATACGACTACCTGGTTTTCTAGATTCTCTTCCGATCGCCGTGCGTCCTCCCCGGCCAACAGGATTGCGACACCGGCGGCGTGTTCATGCAGTTCTGAATCCTCCTCGATATTTGCGAGATATCGCATCGCCTTCATGCCTGGCTCCATTCACCGCCTGGTTGATGAGGATAGGAAGTTCGCTATGTTGGACAACCATTGGCGATGTGGCGCTATTGGATTGATAGATGTCGCAATTTGGACATCAAGCAATCAAATGAAAGGTATTGTAGTTATAACGATATAAAGCGCAAAAAAATCGCGCCGGGAACGAATCAAATGACACCGTCCGAGTACCGGGCGACGCTGGCTGTCATCGGATTGACGGCAAGCGTCGTGCAAGAGCTTTTCGATATAGATGAACTTACAAGCCGCCGATGGGCCACCGGCGACCTACCCGTTCCGCGCGCCGTCGCATTGAGTTTGTTGCTGATGACATCGTATGGCGTCTCCATCGGTGAGGCACGGATTCTTACAGGCTCCATACCCCTATTAAAGTCAGCTTGAGCCCCCTCCCCCGACCGCATCAAGTGGGTCATGTTAAACCTGTCCCATCCTTTTGCAGGATAGTACGGGTCGATAACGCAGTCAGCTGCGATGTCGCCGACGCGTGGCCGTCTTGCGGCGGACTGGCCGCGCGATCGGAAAGAGCGCGGGTTTCAGAAAAGACCGTGCAGGCTGTTTGACCAGTTCCGTTTTAAGAAGGTCTGGGGGCCCAAAGATATTGCCGGTCTGAAGCGGGCGAAGGGAAGCCGTTTGGGGCGGGGGCTTCCCTTCTTGTGCTTCCCAGCCGCTCAGCGATCAGGACAACCTAGAGATAGCCGCCGTGGGCGATGCACGCTAGTTGGACCAAAGTCCGAGCACGTCGGTCCAAAGTCCTAGGTGCCGGCGTCACACGTGCCCATTGCCGATGTGGAGTAGGGTGATGGAGCAAATGAAGACCGCTGCGCGCGACGACATCGTCGAAACCGTTCGATCGTTGGCAAGGACAGGCAGCCAGGCAGTGGCGATTGGCTGTGCCTGTTTTGCGTTGTAGGCAAGACTTGCGTCGCGGCATCGACCTTTGTCAAAAACCCATGGCTCTGGCCACAATCCAGGTGGGAACCCCGGCCGTTACGGCTGATGCCAGCAATATCGAGACTATCTTGATTGCATAAGCCCGAGCATCGTGCCGTTCGTATCTCATTGACCTACCTTCCAATCCCCGCTTGCGAATTGAACTACGGGTTGACGGACGCGTCGAGTCACGATTCTTCAACGTCGTTAATAGTCGGCGCCGCGCGACCCCGCGATTGCGCCCAATATATCGAGCAGATCATCCGTCAGCCCCTGGACCGTCGCTACGGCTAAACGCATGTCGACCAGCCGGCCAGCATTGTAATAAGACGCCATGTCATGAACGGGTGGCCGAAGCCATGCGAGACTGATATTTCTGTCACCACCTTGAGGGCCTGCTGAGCATTGATCGGTGGATGAGTGGCACCACATGCAAGGGTCTGCCATCTACGGTGCCGGATCGTGCAGGCACGGCGGATGCGAAAGGCGTTCACTTTCCCGATCTGCTACCCAGCGAGGGGTAGAACGTTATCAGCTAACTAAGTGACCAACCCTGCGGCAACCAGCATGCGGGCCTTCCGTTGGCTCTCGTCGGGAAACGGGACGATCGCGTGTTGTTAGGCCAGCATGTCTCCTTCGATCGCTGCGGCGACAAATAGCTCCCGGGCAAAATCGGGCGACTCTCTTCGACATAGCGCCTCGCTACAGGCGCGCATTGCGGCCAGGTAGTGCGAGCCGCGGTCAGCAGGCCATCGATATTTGAGATACTCAACTGCAGCCTCCGGCCCAAATATTGTTTCGCTGGAACCATTTCCAATTCGCACATGTATAGGCGCACTCCAGTATATGATGGAGTGCCTTCCCGCTTCATTTTTCATGACAATGGTCCTCCTGGAACCTGTTGCCTAAGCGCGAGACGATGAGAAACGTTCCATCACAAAATGGCGCATGCCAATGCTATGAAAGGCGCAAATAGAACCATAGCTGTTGCAGGCAAATTTGAGGCGCACATGGCCGTGGAGGATGTGAGGAAGGTCCTTCATCGAATCTGAAGCCGATCAGTCACCGGTGCCAATCCCAAATGCACAAATTCTGGAACCAACCCTCTGCGTTTATTGTTTCTTTCCCCAAAAAGGCCGAGGCCCCGGACTCGCGCTAATGCAGTGTCCAGAGCCCGCGGCTAGCGCAGCGTGTTCCTTGAGGAGAAGTCAGCCGTGTCAGAACTGCTTGGTCCGGCGTTGGTGCAGCGAGAGGTGGCTGATTCCAGTTTGGAGGAGCTCCACGCGGACGCCGCAAACTGTAGAAGATGTGATCTCTACAGCGGCGCCACTCAGATCGTCTTCGGGGAAGGTCCGAAAACCGCGGAAGTCGTATTCGTAGGAGAGCAGCCCGGCGACAAAGAGGATTTGGCCGGCCGGCCGTTCGTCGGCCCGGCGGGAAAGCTGCTTGATCGCTGCCTCGAGGAGGCCGGCATCGAGCGCAATCACTGTTATCTCACCAACGCGGTCAAGCACTTCAAGTTTGAACCTCGCGGCAAACGTCGTATTCATGCAAAGCCCAACAAGGGCGAGATCAAGGTGTGTGCATGGTGGCTTGCGGCGGAGCTACGCCTGGTACGGCCAAAATTGGTCGTGGCTTTGGGTGCCACGGCGGCCTATTCGCTCCTCGGGTCGCACGTCAAAGTCACCCGGGATCGAGGTTCTGTCTTGCGCCCCCCATCGGCCCGCCGGTTTTCATCACCATACACCCGTCCTCGCTCTTGCGAATATTCGATCAACCGACGGGCGGGCGAGCCGTAGCACGATTTGTAAATGAAATGCGACGTGTTCGCGCATTTCTCGAGCGTTAGCAGGTGGCCGAATTACAAAGTCCAAAGTCAAAACCGTTGGCTTTTGATGAAGATCGAAGCCGTCACCATGTTGCAACTATGCCCTCTCGAGTTTTGACAAAGCCATCGATTGCTCGGCGACGTCCGACGTCACGGCGTCGGGCCCAGGGGTAAGGTAGTACAGCGCGAAACGACTCTCCTTCGGACCGATACGGAGCATGCTGTTTTGACGTCGTTGATGATACCAAAACGCCGCTCTCGCTGGTTCCAATATGCCCGACTTTTGCGGGGGCCGTTGTTGAGCCTTTGCCGGCTCCAAACTTTTCGCGTCGATTAGAGTTCTACCTTCTGAACCAAGGAGGATCACATGTCACCCAACCATACTGTCCAGCAACAGCGGAAGATCCAGAAGGAAGTCGAACAGGCCGACAAGAAGGGAAAATCAAAGCCGTCCGGCGCTATGCAAGCAGGAGCCCGCCGCTATCCCGAGCCGCCATTTCCACAAGTTCATCAAGACAAGCCAGGCTCGGAAGCCGATCTTCCATTGGCGCCGATGTACGATGCGCCCTTCTACAAAGGATCGGAGAAGCTGATGGGCAAAGTCGCTCTGATTACCGGCGGATTCAGGCATCGGACGATCGGTTGCGGTTTTGTTTGCTCGCGAGGGTGCGGACATAGCTATCATCCATCTCGATGAAGCCAAAGATGCCGAAGAAACCAAGGCAGCCGTAGAGAGGGAAGACCGGACATGCCTCGTCATCCATGGTGATGTCAAAAATGCTAGCTTCTGCCAGACGGCGGTCGAGAAGACTGTCACGCGGTTCGGACATCTCGATATCCTCGTCAACAACGCTGCGTTCCAGTTGCATTCACAAGACATCGAAGACCTGAGCGATGAACACTTCGACGAGACGATGAAGACGAACCTTTACGGCTATTTCTTCATGGCGAAAGCCGCCGTCCCTTATCTCGTGAATGGTTCGGCGATCATCAATACAGGGTCGGTGACGGGGCTCGAAGGATCGAAGGAGTTGCTCGACTACTCAATGACAAAAGGCGGCATACATGCCTTCACCCGAGCACTCGCGGGCCAGCTTGTTCCCAAGGGGATCCGCGTGAACGCGGTCGCACCCGGGCCAGTCTGGACGCCGCTCAACCCTTCGGACAAGGAAGCGAAGGATGTGGAAACATTTGGATCGCAGACGCCGATGAAGCGGGCCGCACAGCCGGAAGAAATCGCTCCAGCATACGTCTTCCTCGCATCTTCGCAGATGTCGAGCTACATCACCGGCGAAATTCTGCCAATCGTTGGCGGATATTGAAACGGTGCGGGCGGGCGGGTTTGCACCACCCGACAGGCCTTCGACGATAACTCCTTTGTGCATTGGCATGGCTGCTGGCCGCCCCATGAGCATGGCCGGGCGCGGCGGTTATGAGTAGGCGTTTGTGTCGACTTCAACGGCCGCGATCAGCGTGACTTTCTAGGCAGCTCTCGGATCCGAGGAAATGGAGGCCTGGGATCTGCAGCGTAGCGCGATCGAGTGAGGGCCAGTTGTGACGAAGCGGGCTTCAAATCAGTCAAACGGCAGTCATCATGCTCTTCAACGCGCGAAAGCTGAGTCGAAAAGCGCGACGCTCAAGCTACTATTCCGCCCATTCCTCATCGGCCGTGAACGCGATGGTGAGCCAGCGGTTGGTGCTTTCATCGCCGATCGCATTCCCTATTTCGTCGCGCAGCGCATCCCAATCCTCCACCGTTTTCGGCGGAAGGCCCTTGGGAACGATGAAGTAGAGTTCGATCTGTGTCGCCCGACCGACACGAGCAACGTAGGCGCGATATGAAAGGAACTGGAGGCGACGCACGGTCTCGGAAGCGACGTTGTCCACGTGGTTCTTAAGTTCGACCGGCGCGATGAGAAGGATCTCGGTCAGGGCCTTCCAGATTGTACCGATTGGAAGCGGAATCATCACCAGGCAAACCAATGCGAGGACGACTGGGTCGACGTAGCTGGCGATCCACGCGACAGGAGTCGGCTGAACAGCCAGACCGATGAAAAACGCAATCAGCAGGGCAAGGGCAATTCCTCCCGACATGATCCAGGCCTTGACGTCGAGCGAAATGAAGTCCGACTTCAAGCGGCGGTTCAACCTGGCACCAATAACAGCCATGACAGCGCAGACGAGCACGGTCGCCGCCGTGTAGGTAATTGCCACGCCGTAAAGCAGTTCGTGCCCGCCATTGAGGATGCTGATGATCGCGTTAATCAGCGCGTATACAGCAACGGTCATCAGCAGGCTGCCGTTAAGCATCAAGACGATTGGCTCCAGATGCCAGAAGCCCATTGTAAAGCGGTTACGAACTCTTCCAGACAACACGTCGGTTTGCGCTGACTTCACGATCAGGCTCGACACCCAAAGCGCAAGGCCAGTCATCGCGGCGTCGCCCAGAGAATAGACACCGTCAAAGGCGATGGAGAACGAGCCCGACAGTATGCCAAAGGCCACTCCGAGTGCGGCGACAATCACCGTTGCCACGATAGAAATGCGTAGAAACTGCTGCTCGTTCAACATTCACATATCTCCGCAGAACCGATCCAACATATCGTTTTGGCATCGCTGGGACGAAAGTCTCACAAATTAAGTTGGCCGATGATATGGGCAGGGGCACGCCAGTCTGCGCGGCGCCCATGAGCCTTGCCACGACGACGGCGGTCACTATGAATGTCTCCAGGCTATTTCGCGCGATTTCCACCGCACTCGTCAAAGTTGCCTGCGTTCTGCTCCCGCGATCACTGCCCCCTCTCCATGTGTGCTCGACGCAACTGTGGCTGCCACGATGCAACCACAGCTTATCCATTTATGACAGGCTGTTGAGACGCGGCAGCAGAGAGCTGCATCCATGCGAACGATGCCGTTGTTAGCCTCAATTCTTTGATCCAACGGCTGGACAACCCTAGATATAGCATCTATTAATATAGCGGGAGGTCAAACGCTTTCGAGGTCCGTCATGGATACTACAAGTGCGCTTGATGAAACCACTCCCGAAATCTCCGATGCCTACCTGCAATTACTTTTCTCCGCTATGGAGCGCGACGGGTATTGCTGCATACCGGATTTCCTGGCGCCCTCCAGTTTGATGACGATGCAGCAGTTCGTTGCATCATCCGTGCGCGACTCCCGGAACGAATATGTGGCTTTCAAAGGCAGCGAAGCCGTCAAGGGTTCCGGACTTGATCAACTGGCCAAATCCACGCGCTTCCAGTCGATCTTTTCGAGGCTTTATGTGGCGAGCCGCAACAAACCGGCTCCTGCTGTCGAATTCTATCAATTGCTTAGATGCCTGACCGGCAATGGAATGATGCAACATTCTCTCAACTTCCACTACGACTCCTACCTCGTCACAGCGTTACTTCCCATAGTCATACCCACCGTCGGCCTGGCCGGCGATCTCCTCCTTCTCCCGAATACCAGACCCGTCCGGGAAACCTATGCAGGAAATCTCGTCGATAAAATAATGGTCGACAAGATCCGGCAACGATCACTGAGAACCCGAGCTGCGAAGGATCCAACGTCATTCACGAGGATCAAAATGGTTCCTGGAAATCTCTACCTATTTTGGGGCTACCGAAGTATCCACGCAAACGAACCGTGCGATCCCGGCACCGTGCGCGCGACGGCTCTCTACCACTATTTCGATCCCCACGCCGATAGCAGGTTGAAGGCGCGGCTCAGGCATTGACGCAATACGGCAACGAGGTTGTGGCTTGCCGCCACGCGTTAGGGCCGGCGTTTTCCGCCGGCTCGTGACGGGATCTCAAGAAGACGAACGATTTGGTTTCCCCGGCCGCGGCTGAGGTGGCCACGAACCCTACTGCGATCCAAATGAAATGGCTGACAGAGGGCTGTTCCTGCACAAAGCTTATTCGAAAACCCCGAACAGACCATTCCCAGGGCTCAGCTGGCGATCGTTCATATGGCCGTTTGCAGCAGAGTTCCGATTAAAATCCGATCGATTGCCAGTGCCGATATGATCGGTGTCAAACTATGCCCAGGCGTAACCTCATACCATCCCGCGAATGATTGTGACCGCCTCCCCCGACGTCAGCATAATTCCAACAAACGTCCATCAACGTTCCACGAACCTTGCCAGGGCGACTCCATCAAATCCCCAGGCATTCGGATATCGCTCAACACAGCCTCGATGGTCATATTTGTTTCGAGTTCCCACAACGCCTCTGTAGCGTTTCGCACTTCGATTACAGTCATCGCCGCATCCTCAAGCTCGGCACGCAGCGCCATTCGCACCGGTAGCTCGTCGTCCACGACGAGGATTGCAATCGCGTTCGAATTTGACGTTCGCACCCCACACCTGACGCGTTGGAGCTTTCACGAGCACGATTCGATGACCGGGCGAAGGGTTCGCTGATTTAGCGCCCGGATGTCTGGCTGCGAGCAGCACAGGCCAGGGCAAGGCGCTGGTATTGGGCCTTGACGTCCTCGTCAGTCGCAAGACGGTACGATGCGCGCCTAACTTCGACGAGAACACTCCTTGCACTGGAGATTTCAATTGATGAAGAGCTGGCCGAGCTCAGGATGGACGCTGCAATTAGCGCCATTTCATCAATACTCTTCGGGCAGCTCGGGTCATTGGCATCCATCAGCTTTCTCCTTCATGATCACTGCGATTGAACTTGCATGTCTTCAGGCTGATCAATCGACGATTTTCTTGTCCCGGCCGGGCGTTGCTCGTCACGCCCGCCTTGGCTGCCTGGGCTCGAGGCCTTACCTTGCCGTCCGACTGTTCTTGAAAGAGCTATCGAGGGACGTTCCACAATCGCGAACAGCACCGTTGCGGCAATAACGCTAAGCGTCGGGGCAATGATAAGGAAGTAACCATCCCCGATGGCGCCTCCCGTCAATCGCAGGACCGCCAGCGAAACAGGCATGTGAACGAGGTACAGTGAATAGGATATTTTTCCGAGAAACTGGATCGGCGCCAACTCCAGCCCTTGCTGCAACGGCGCGATGCGCAAAATGCAAAATATCGCACAAGCCGCCGCCAGACTTAGAAGTAGGTCGCTATGGGTGATAATGCCTCCAAGCCAGAAGGCGAGGAATGCCATCACCATCAATAGTGTAAAGCGCCGAGCTCCGTTTGGAGCACAATTCCCTTCGCCTTGATGCAGGCAATGGCAGATCACGCATCCTAGAAGAAACGACCCCAGATAGTGGAACGTTGCCAGCAGCGAACCAAACAGTGTCTCGCCATAGAAAACCGGGTTTGGTAACCCGAACATGGACAGTGAGATCGAGGAAGAAGCATAGAGGGCGATAAGCAGTATAATATTGCTGTAAAGCGAATATCGTTTGAGCGAATACATGAACAAGGGAATGAAGAGCCCGGCGCGCATTTCGTAAACGAGGCTCCACAAGGGAGGATCCAAGTCGGTGTCCATTCGACTGACCCCGATCAACAAGACGTGTCGGGCCAACCGCTCGCCGTTAATCGGAAGCTTCCACAAATCGACAAAAGCGCCCGAGAGCATGTCGACAGAAAGGTCCGGCGTCATCAACCGAAGGATTGTTGCGGTAGCGACGACGGCTGCTACACACGGCACCAGACGCGCCAGCCGGCTCAACTGAAACCGCCAGTATGAAGTGTTCTTTCCCGAGGTGTAGCGAATGCCGAGAGCAAACCCACTGAGGACAAAAAAGAAGATGACGCTCAGGTGACCGAGCGTAAGGAAAGCCTTCAGAGCGTTCAGCTGCAGCGACGACGGCTCAGGGTGGCGATATGCCCTGGATAGGCAATGGCACAGGACCACCGCAAAGGCGGCAACGCCGCGTGCACCATCGAGGGCATGATATCGCGGTGTTTTCGTTGTCATGACAATTTCCCCTGATGGATCTCACGCCGATAGCTTGCCTTCGATCAAGGCGCCTGCCCGGGCAGCAGCCCCTTTCACATTGTCCTGTTGAGTGCTTCCAGCACCTTCGGCCCAAATCTCTGCTCGCCCGCGACGCTCCAGTGGTCGGCATCGATGAAGTAGACATTCTGGCAGTCGACAAGATCGTGCCGCGCGTTGAAATTCAGCGCGTTGATAGTCGACAAGTAGGACAGTTGCCTTTTACGAGCCAACGCGTTCACTGTCTGATCAAGGTGCGTATATGACGGTATCACAAAGGAATTGGGCAGGTCAGTTGCGCCGTTGCAGCCGTTTGCAACAAGCTGGTTATGTGTGACATGCGGATCTATCCACGGACCCAACCACACCACATTTGCGTGGTTCGCAAGCTTGCCGAGATACGCCAGCGTCTGGTCGATACGAGATTGGCTAACCGGAAATTGTCGGTCGGTGTAGCGTTGGAACATGTCCCGACTACCGATGGCGCCGTCCGGGGCATCGAGAAGATAGAACCCCGCCTGCATGTAAATGATCTTATCGATTGAAGCAGCGTTCGTTGCGACGAAGTCCAATAGTTCATCATAGAAGCATTGAGGGTTGGATTCGACAGCGCGGCAAAAACCCTTGTTTATTCCGATGAAAAACGGCCGGCCCGATAGCGGCGCGATCGCGTCGAAAAGGTTGCCTGCATGCGAATCGCCGACAATGATGGTCGCGGCGCCATGCTCCTTTGCACAATCAGCAAATTGTCGACGGAAGGTCTCGTTCAGTTCACCCGTGCGAAATACACACTCAGCGAACTTGTTGCGGTCTGCTACTTTGTCGATACGACCGCGCTCTTCCAGCAGATTTCGATAGACCACCGCCTGCTGCGGCGAAAGCCGTGCTAGCGTCCAGGAGGGGAAGCCTGCGTTCAGGTGCGCCACTACGCCAAATGAAATCAAAACAAGGCTGCCACATGCGGCTGAAGCAAAGACCGTGCGTGACCGATAGCGGACCCGTCGGAATGGTTGCTCCACAAGCTTCCAGGATATCGATGCCAACACAAAGCTCAACGCGATCAAGGCCACCATCTCGAAGCGAGACGGTTCAGCGATGCGGGCATATCGGTACAGTGCGAAGATGGGCTGGTGCACAAGATAGAGACTGTAGCTTATCAAGCCGATGGCGACCGGAACCGGCGAACCGAGCATCCTGCCGATCAGATTGGAGGGCTGTGCAAAATGCAGGACCAATAAGGCTCCGCAAACCGGAAGCAACGCCCATCGCCCCGGAAACGGGGTCTCAAGATCGAGACCGACGATCGCATAGGCAATCAGCAGAAGACCGACGATCGCAGCTATCGACGCGATACGTCCAGCCGGGCGCGATCGTCCATTTTCATAAAGTGCAAGGAGCGCACCTACCGACAGTTCCCATGCCCGGAAGGGTAAAAGGAAGAACGCGCTTGCTGGAGATCGCAGCGAGGCAACGTCGGCTGCTGCAAAACTTATGAGGGTTAGGACCGCAATAACTGCGAATTGGCTGCGTCGGCCCCGGTAAGCAAGAACGGAAAGAAGCAGCGGAAAGAGAACGTAGAACTGCTCTTCAACCGCGAGTGACCAGGTATGCAGCAGCGGCTTGAATTCTGCATTTGGCGCAAAGTAATTGGTTTCATGCCAGAACAAGACGTTGGACATGAAGGTAAGCGTTGCAATGACACTTTGCCCGAAGTCCTTTAGGTCATCGGCATATAGGACGAACGCGGCGGCAATCGCCGTGACGACGATCGTGGCAAGAAGTGCGGGATAAATGCGCCGGATACGACGATCATAGAAGCCGACAACCGAAAAGCTGCCTTGCTCGATCTCGTTCAGCAAAATGCCGGTGATAAGGTATCCGCTGATGACGAAGAAGATATCAACACCGACATACCCCCCGCTGAAGGGATAGATCGCGGCATGAAAGAAGAGAACGGGAACAACGGCGATTGCTCTCAACCCGTCAATTTCCGCACGATAGTTCATCGGATGACCTCTGGTTCACGGTCGAGTTCGCCGCGTGCTTCCAGATACCAGTCGACGAAAGCCCTCACACCGACATTGAGTGTCGTCTCCGGCTTGTAGCCTGTCAAAGCCACCAGCAGATCGGGGCTCGCAAAGGTGCGTGGCACATCGCCCTTCTGCATCGGCAGCATCTTGCGCTTTGCCGGCTGGCCGAGGGCCTTTTCGACCGTCTCGACGAAGGTCATCAGGTTCTCCGGCTGGCCGCCGCCGATATTGACGACGCGGAATGGCGCCTGATGCGAGAGCGTCTCTACCCGTTCGTCGGCTACGCGGTTGGCCTCCGACGGGGCGACGGACGACAGGCGGACGATCGCCTCCACGAGGTCATCGATATAGGTGAAGTCGCGGCTCATCCGGCCTTCGCCGTAGATCTCGATCGGTTGATCCTCCAGCATGTTCTTGACGAACTTGAAGAGGGCCATGTCGGGACGGCCCCAGGGGCCGTAGACGGTGAAGAAACGGAAGGCGGTTGTCGGGATCTTGTGGAGATGCGCGTAGCTGTGCGCCATCAGTTCCATTGACTTCTTCGTCGCCGCATAAAAGGTCAGCGGCTCGTCGGCCCGGTCTGTCTCACGGAAGGGAATGGACGGATTGGCGCCGTAGATCGACGATGTCGAGGCCAGCATGAGATGGTTGACGCCAACATCCTTGGCGATATCGAGGATGTTCCAGGAGCCTTCGAGGTTCGACGTGAGATAGGCTTTCGGGTTTTCCAGGCTGTAGCGGACGCCGGCCTGTGCTGCGAGATGCACCATCACATCAGGCGCCGCGCTGGCCACGGCCTCTTCCAGGGCTTTGCGATCTTCGAGCATCGCTGTCACCGGGCGGAAGGCCGGAAACTGCGCCAGCGCCGCATTGCGCATGTGCTTGAGCTTGATGTTGTAGTAGTGCGTCATGCCGTCGAAGCCGACGACTTCGTGGCCATCCTGCAGCAAGCGGCGGGCAAGATGAAAGCCGATGAAGCCAGCAGTGCCGGTGATGAAATAGCGCATCTCTACTTCTTCTCGTTCTTCTTTCCGATGGCGAAATAGCTGAAGCCATGCTTGGTGACTTCGGCGACGGGATAGATGTTGCGCAGGTCAACGATGGTCGGGGTCTTCACCAGCGACTTCATCCGCTTGAGATCAAGCGCTCGGAACTCGTCCCATTCCGTGACGATGACGATGGCATCCGCGCCTTCTGCAATCTCGTACGGGTCGCGGCCGTAGGTGATGGGGCCGATAACCTCCTTCGCCATTTCCATGCCTTCTGGATCATAGGCNTGAACGTTGGCGCCGCCATCCAGCAAGGCCTGGATGATGGTGATCGATGGCGCGTCGCGCATGTCGTCGGTGTTCGGCTTGAAGGTCAGGCCGAGGACTGCAATCTTCTTGCCGCGGACATTGCCGTCGCAGGCGGCGATGACCTTGCGGCCCATGGCGCGCTTGCGGTTGTCGTTG
>NZ_AZNV01000041.1:0-48188 GCF_000510625.1 Rhizobium sp. IBUN | reverse complement strand
AGTGGATGCGCCATCGTGTGAGGGTAATCCAGCTCAAGCAATGGAAGCACGGCAGGACGATCTTTCGGGAAATGATGGCAAGGGGAGCGAAACCTGGGGTGGCCCAGCAAGTGGCAGCAAATGCCGGTCGCTGGTGGCGCAACAGCGGCAAGCTCCTTAACGCCACCCTCACCATTAGATGGGCTGACCAACTTGGAATGCCCAGGCTCGTCTAACCTCAATCTCTCGAACCGCCCGGTGCGGACCCGCATGCCGGGTGGTGTGGCAGGGGTGCGATCACATCGATCGTCCCCTATGCCGATTTGGAGCTGTATTGGTAAGTCGCGGACGGGATCAATCGCTGTCGAGTTCGATACCCTGCACCTTCTTCAGCGGGCTGAAGGTCATCCTGTGCAGCGAGCAGGGACCGTGCTTTTCGATACCGGCCCGATGTTGCGCGGTGCCATAGCCGGCATGCGCGGCAAAGCCGTAAGCCGGAAAGGTGCTGTCGGCGCGCGCCATCATCCGGTCGCGCGTCACCTTGGCGACGATCGATGCGGCGGCGATCGAGACGGAGCGCGCATCACCCTTCACGACTGCCTGGCCGGGGCAGGCGAGCCCAGGCGGAACGTCAAGCCCATCGGTCAGGACAAAGCTAGCTGGTATCGACAGGCCGCAGATGGCGCGGCGCATGGCATCCAGACTGGCCTTGCGGATATCGGTCTCGTCGATGCGCGTCGAACTTGAAGAGGCGATCGAGACGGTCGCGGTTGCGAGAATCTGAACGAAAAGCTCTTCGCGCCTCAGGGCCGAGAGCTGCTTCGAATCGTTCAGGCCTTCAGGAAAGCGTTTCGGATCGAGAATGACGGCTGCCGCCACGACGGGACCGGCCAGCGGCCCCCGTCCGGCCTCATCGGCACCTGCAACCGGCCAGTGACCGGCCTTGCGCGCGTTCAGCTCCAGCCGGAAATCCGGCACGAGGGGGACATCTTCGAAAAGCATGGGAGAATCGGGTGACGTGCGACGGCTCATGAAGCTGACCCTCGCACGCCAACCCGATTTCCTGCAAGTCCCCGGATCAGGGCGGCGGGCCAGGGACTCGAGCGCGGAAGGGCAGGGCGACCATCCGCGAAGCTGAAATGTCAGAGCAGCGAGAGCTGGACGCCGCTGCCATCGGGCGGAACGAACAGGTCGTCCCGCAGCGGTATGCTGCGCCGGGTCATGCCTAGCCGTTTCGTCGCCATTTCGAAACGGCGCGCAATCTGCCAGGCATAGGGTCCGGCGCCCTTCATCCGCTTGCCGAACTCAGCATCGTAATCCTTTCCGCCGCGCATCGAGCGGACCAGCGACATGACGTGACGATAGCGGTCGGGATAGTTCTGCAGCAGCCAGTCGCGAAACAGTGGCGACACCTCGAGCGGGAGACGCAGGATGACATAACCCGCCTCGGTGGCACCCGCCGCGTGCGCCGCATCCAGAATTCGCTCAAGCTCATGGTCGTTGAGCGCCGGAATCATCGGGGCAGCCAGGACCGATGTCTGGATGCCTGCCTCGGAGAGCGCGCGGATGGCCTCCAGCCGGCGCGTCGGCGTCGAGGCGCGGGGCTCCATGGTCCGCGCCAGCTTTCGGTCGAGCGTCGTCACCGACAGTGAAACGCGGACAAGGTTTCTTTCCGCCATCGCCGAGAGAATGTCGAGGTCGCGCAGGATCATTACCGACTTGGTTACGATCGAAACCGGATGGTTCGCCTTTTCCAGCACCTCAAGGATCTGCCGCATGATACGCCATTCCTTTTCGATCGGCTGGTAGGGATCGGTGTTGGTGCCGATCGCGATCACCCGCGGCTTGTAACCGGGCTTCGCCAATTCTCGCTCCAGGAGTTTCGCCGCATCCGGCTTGGCAAACAGCTTGGCTTCGAAGTCCAGACCGGCCGAAAGGCCCATATAGGCATGCGTCGGCCGCGCGAAGCAGTAAATGCAGCCATGCTCGCAGCCGCGATAGGGATTGATCGAGCGGTCGAAGGGAATGTCCGGCGACTCGTTGCGGGTGATGACCGTTCGCGGCTTCTCGATCTGCACGTCGGTCTTGAACGGCGGCAGATCCTCAAGGTTCTGCCAGGCATCGTCGAACGCTTCCCGACGCAGAGGCTCAAAACGCCCGCTCGGATTAAGCCCGGCCGCACGCCCACGGCGGCGGTCGACATCGATCCGCAGGCCGGCAGATACGATCATCGTATCGGCAATATCTGCCGTATGGGCAGGCGCGAATGCGGCCTGCCCTGCAAGGGACTGCTCATTCATCGGATTCTCCGCTGGCGGAAGCTTTGCTTCCATCCGTTCTGATGATTAAATTCCTATCGGCAAAAAGAGAACAATGCAAGAACAAAATGAGGAAAGTGTCGCTGGCAAATTTTTGTGCGGCGCTCTATGAATAGGCAATGTTGACAGTTGTACTGGAATGCCAGGATCAGGAACCGGAACTGGCGCAGACATTATCGGTGTTGGTTGCAGGCGCAGTGGAGGGGCTCGTCAGCGACGTCGTGGTGCTGGACCACGACTCGCGGGATGGAACGTCGAGGGTGGCCGACGCCGCCGGCTGCCGCTTCCATTCACAATGGGATATCAAGGACATAGTGCATTCGGCGCGAGGCGAGTGGCTCCTTTTCGTGGAACCGGGGGCGCGACCGCAGACCGGCTGGATCGACGAGATTGCTGAGTATATGACCCTGAACAAGCTACCGGCGCGGTTCACCGCGTCGCGCGGATACCGACGGCCGTTCCTGCAGCGTATCGGGCGTGCTTCGTCGCCGCTGGAGCTAGGGCTTCTCCTTCCGAAGGCGCAGGCGATCGCTGCCGCAAGAAGCGGAATGCGTCTCGCGGAATTCGCGAAGGGGCAAAAGCTGCGCAAGCTCAGCAGCGAGCTGATTCCATCCTGGGTCGCGCGCGCGGCGCGATAGTAGGTAGGGCGCTGCTCCGCGTGCTACCCATGCAGATAATTGGCGCCCGATACAATTTTGCGCTATAATTTCATCATGGCGCCGCCCGAGCGCCTCGCTTCGTGACGGTCGACCATGGAATGCCGGCAGACGGCAGAACAGGTCAGCGGAAGTCTCCTCTTCTGCCGGTTTCCGGCAAAAGGAGGTGCGTCATGAAACGCAATATGATCCGCGGCCTGATAGCGGCCGTCATATTGACGACATCGATGATCGCGCATCCGCATTCGGCAGCATCGCAGATGATGCGCAGTTGCGCAGGCCGATCCGAGGTCGTCAATTTCCTCGACAAGAATTTTGCCGAGAGACTGACGGCGGTCGGGCTGATCAACCAGAACGCCATGCTTGAGGTCTACGCCGCGCAGAGCGGCACGTGGACGCTGCTCGTCACGGATGTTCACGGCGTAAGCTGCATCCTGCTGTCGGGTGATAGCTGGGATACGATGCCTGCTCTGCCGGGCATAGGGGCATAGAGCGGCAGACGGTCGCCTGCCGAAGCAGTCCGTTACTTGCCGGCGCCGCGCTTCAGATGCTCATCGAGGCGCGGCATGATCTCCACGAAATTGCAGGGCATGTGGCGGTAGTCGAACTGGGATTTCAATATGCCGTCCCAGGCGTCCTTGCAGGCGCCAGGTGAGCCCGGCAGCGCGAAGATGAAGGTCGCGTTGGCAACGCCCGCCGTGGCGCGGGACTGGATCGTCGAGGTGCCGATCTTGTCGTAGGAGATACGGTGGAACACTTCCGAAAAGCCATCCATCCTCTTCTCGAAGAGCGGCTCCAGAGCTTCCGGGGTGACGTCGCGGCCGGTAAAGCCGGTTCCCCCCGTGGTGATGACGACGTCGATATCGTCGCGTTCGGTCCACGCCTTCACGCGGGAAGCGATCGCCTGCCGATCATCGGGGACGATCGCGCGGTCGACCAGCCGGTGCCCCGCCTCCTTGATCCTGGCGGCCAGCGTATCGCCGGAGCGGTCATCGGCAAGCGTGCGTGTATCCGAGACCGTCAGCACGGCAATGCCGACAGGAATGAAGGGACGCGTTTCATCCAAACCCGGCATCATGACCTCCCGCAGTCGTTTCCGTGGCTTCGAAATACCAGTCCGGCCGTTCGCTGTGAAGCGCGGCGGCGGCGTCTTCCGCCGCCGCAAGCGTAGGGAATATACCGTAGCAGGTCGCACCGGAACCAGACATGCGAACGAAAGATGCGCCCTGCTTCTTGAGCATCGTCGAGATCTCGGCAATTTCGGGGAGCAGGCCGCGAGCGACCGGCTCAAGGTCATTGCGCGTAGCGCGTATCGCCTCGACCCAGTTGAAACGCGGCGTCATGTCGAGCGGCGGATTGGCCTTGTTCGTCAGCCTTCGGAAAACCTCGGGCGTTGATACGCCTTTCAACGGGTTTGCCAGCACCATGGCAAAGGCCGGCATGTCGTCGACAGGCACGATTTGATCGCCAATGCCCCTGGCGATCAGCGGTCTGCTCGCCAGGCACATAGGCACGTCGGCGCCAAGTCGAATGGCGATTGCCTCGATGGTCGCGTTCAGAAGCGAGACATTCCAGAGCCGCATCAGACCGCGAAGCGTAGCCGCCGCGTCGGCCGAGCCGCCGCCGATACCGGAGGCAATCGGCAGGTTCTTTTGGAGATGGATGCGGACGGCGGGAGCGGAGCCGCCCTCGCGAGCGATCGCCTCGCGCATAAAGTCCCGAGCCTTCAGGACGAGGTTGTCGTCGCGGCTGTCGTCAAGCGCCTCGGCAAAACGCCCGGAGATCACGAATTCATCTTTATCCGCCAGCGCAAAGCCCAGCCGGTCACCATGTTTGGTGAAGGTCACGAGCGTGTCGAGCCGATGGTAGCCATCGGATCTCTGGCCCGTCACATGCAGGGCCAGATTGATTTTTGCCGGAGCGTCCTCGATGACAGTCACGTCATCGCCCATACTCGCCTCTGGCATCGCCGATCAGGACTTCTTATCGGTAGGCTTCGGTTGGATCGGCGCCGGGTCAGGCTGTTTCTTGTCCGCAGCCTTGGAGTTGTCTGTATCCTGCGGCAGGCCGTTGGCGATCTTGTCCTTGATCTTCGGGATCTCGGATGCCTCAGGGTCGGAGCCGAGCGCGCGGTTCCACTGGTAGACGGCTTCGAGCTTGCGTCCGACGCGCCAATAGGCATCGCCCAGATGGTCGTTGATCGTCGCGTCGCCGGCCTTGATCTGCGCAGCCTTCTCCAACTCCTCCACCGCCTCGGCGAAGCGGTTCAGCCGGAAATAGGCCCAGCCGAGAGAGTCGATGATGTAGCCATCGTCGGGACGCAGGTCGACCGCCTTCTTGATCATCGCCAGCCCCTCGTCGAGGTTCCGGTTCATGTCGATCCACGAGTAGCCAAGGTAGTTTAGAACCTGCGGCTGATCCGGGTTGAGCTCCAGCGCCTTGCGGAAATTCGGCTCGGCCTGGTCCCATTTCTTCAGGCGCTCATAGGCAATGCCACGCTGGAAGAAGACAGTCCACGCGCCCTTGCCCGGCAGTGGGCCGATAACTTCGACAGCCTTGTCGTAGTTTTCGGCCATCGCGGCGTAATCCTTCACGTCCGACAGCACGCTGCCATAGGCGAGGTAGCTGCGAACGTCGTTCGGATCGGAGGCAATCAGGTTCTGAAGGTGCTTGCGTGCCTCTTCCACCTTACCGCCCTGTGCAAGCGCAAGGCCGAGCTGAAGCTCGGAGATGCGGCGCATCGGCGAGTTTTCGGGTACCTGCTGATAGAGCGCGATGGCGCGGTCCATCTGCTCCTGTTTCTCGGCAATGCCACCGAGCATGACGAGCGTATCGGCGCTATCGGGATCCAGCGTCTTGGCGGTCTGCAGGTAGAGCGAAACAATATCCTCGGCGCCGTCGCGGTTCAGCGCGCCACCGATGGAGAAGAGCACGCCGGCAGCACCCTGCTTGGCCGTCTGGATCTGCTGCTCCTGCTTCTCGCCCTTTTCGATGCTCTGGCGCAGCGCTTTGAGCGGCGCGTAGTTGGGCAGCAGGTTGTCGCCGACGGAAATTGCGTCGAGCGCCTTCTGCTTGTTGCCCTGTGAGGCTTCGAGCCGGGCAAGAGCGATGACGGCGCGCATGAAGGTATCAGGAGCGGTCGCGCCGCCGTCCTTGTCGAGCACGGCGTCGTTGAGGTTCTGGCGAGCGGCCCTGATGTCGCCGTTCACGATCGCGATCGCGCCGGCATTGTATGACTTGAAGATGCCGACCCAATCCGGTCCCTTCATCTTCTGGATCGTGGTGAGGGCTTCCTTGCCACGGCCGGCGCCGACGCGGGCCCAAGCGGCGAGCAGATCGTTCATCATCCGGTCGAGATCGTTCGGTCCGGTATATTTCAGAAGGGATTCAGCCGTCTTATATTCGCCACGGCGAATGGCATCCATGCTGCGCACGATGGTCGTGATGCGCTCGACGGTCGGATCACCCTTCAGGTCGTTGGCGTATTTCACGCCGTCCTGGATGTCGCCGTTCAAAAGCAGCGAGATCATCAGGCGCTGGCGGATTTCCGGATTTCCCGGCTCGATCTGCAGCGCCTTCTTGTAGAGTTCGATCGCCGTCTCGTAATCGTGATCGACATCGGCGGTCCGGGCAGCCAAAAACGCACCGGAGAAGCTCGTGACGCTATCCGGATCGAAGATCACTGTCGCGGCATCGTCCTTCTTGGCCGTCTCTTCGGCATTCACGCCGCCGAGCGCTGCCAGCGATATGACCGCTGCCATGGCTGCGCTCGAAAGAAGACGGATGGCAAGTTTTTGCCGCATTAGAAAACCTCTCTTGTGGCAGCCGGCCTCGTCCGACTGCAAATCAGTTGAAATGACTGACTCACAACAGGATGGCTTTTTTGAAGCGGTCCTGCAATAAAATCAGCCCGCGATCAGTGACCGTCGATTAATTGACGCGCTCGATGCAAAAGTCGATGACTTCCATCAGGGCCGATTTCCATGCCGTGTCGGGAAGGGGCGCAAGCGCATCGCGTGCGATCGTGCCGTAGTGAACTGCCCGGGCGATGGTATCGTTCAGCGTGCCGTACTTGGTAATCAGGCCAAGTGCCTTTTCGAGATGCTGGTCGCTGCTTTCGCCGCCTTCAATGGCCTGACGCCAGAAGGCGCGTTCTTCCTCGGTGCCGCGGCGATAGGCCAGGATCACAGGCAGCGTGATCTTGCCCTCGCGGAAGTCGTCGCCGACATTCTTGCCGAGATCGGCTGCCTTTCCGCCGTAATCCAGCGCGTCGTCGACCAGCTGGAAGGCCAGCCCGAGGTTCATGCCGTAGGACTTCAGCGCGTTACGGCCGGATTTGCCGGCATCGGCGACGATCGGGCCGACTTCGGCAGCCGCGGCAAACAACGCCGCCGTCTTCGCGCGGATGACGGCGAGGTAGTCGTCCTCAGTAGTTTCCATGTTCTTGGCGACGGAGAGCTGCAGCACTTCGCCTTCCGCGATCACGCAGGCAGCTGAGGAGAGCACGTCGAGCGCTTCGAGCGAGCCGACCTCGACCATCATGCGGAACGCCTGGCCGAGCAGGAAGTCTCCGACGAGCACGCTGGCCTGGTTGCCCCAGATCATGCGAGCCGTGGACTTGCCGCGGCGAAGGTCGCTCTCGTCGACCACATCGTCATGCAGCAGCGTCGCGGTGTGCATGAACTCGACCGATGTCGCAAGCTTGATGTGGTTTTCGCCCTTGTAGCCGAACAGCGCAGCCGAGGCCAAAGTCAGCATCGGGCGCAGACGCTTGCCGCCGGACGAGATGAGATGGTTGGCCACCTCAGGAATCATCTGGACGTCGGAACCGGCCTTGGAGAGAATAAGCTGGTTGACCCGTTGCATGTCCGCCTTGGTCAAATCGACCAGCGGCTTGACGGATGCCAGTTTGTTTTTGCTTTCTTCAAGCGGTATGACCACGCCCAACGACCCGGACTCCTGTTAAATTATTGGGTTCGACAATAGAAAGGGGCGATTGGCGCGGCAAGGGGTGAATTGTCGCGTCGCGCAAATTTGAAAGGGATTTTCCCGCAAATGCATGAACTTATTCGCGCCAATGATCCCGTACTGCTCTCCTTTGCGGAAAGTCTGCTGAAGGATGCGGGGATTCACTGCTTCATCGCCGATCAGGGCATGAGCATTCTGGAAGGGTCACTCGGCATGCTGCCGCGCCGGCTTCTCGTCGATGATGACGAGGCGGATCGGGCGCGCCGCATTCTCGTGGATGCCGGGCTCGGCGACGAACTGCGGATGCCGAAGTGAGCTTTTGATGACGGAAGATGTTGCCGAGACCATAGATGCCTTTCACCGGGGGCTGTTCCATGTGGTGCAGCCGAAGGGCAGGGGGCATCGCTCCGGCATGGATGCAATGCTGCTCGCAGCGCTCGTTGCCGACGATCGTCCGATCAAGGTTGCCGATCTCGGTGCCGGCGCGGGTGCTGCAGGCTTGGCCGTCGCGTCACGGCTGCCGGCCGCGGAAGTCGTGCTCTTCGAGCGCTCGGGCGAGATGGCTGACTATGCGCGCCGCAGCATCCTCCTGCCTGACAATGCGCATATGGCCGGCCGCGTTTCAGTCGTCGAGGCGGATGTGACGCTAAGGGCGAAGGCGCGAAACGAAGCCGGTCTTGTCGATGAGAGCTTCCATCATGTCATCATGAACCCGCCGTTCAACGATGCAGGCGATCGCCGGACGCCCGATGCCTTGAAGGCGGAGGCGCATGCGATGACGGACGGACTGTTCGCAAGCTGGGTGCGGACGGCCGGGGCGATCATGATCCCCGGCGGACAATTGTCCTTGATTGCGAAGCCGGAATCGATCGCCGAAATCATCGATGCCTGCGGACGCCGTTTCGGCGGCATCGAGGTGACCGCAATCCATCCGCGCGAAGGCGAGAACGCCGTGCGCATCCTCGTCACGGCGATAAAAGGATCGCGCGCGCGGCTTTCGCTGCGCGCGCCACTCATCATGCACGAGGAGGGGACGCATAAATTCTCCCCCTTCGTGGACGATCTCAACAATGGCCGGGCGGCCTATGCCAGGCGCTAGCCGGTCACGAAGTCAAACAGCAGCTTGACGTTCAGGCCGGCAATCAGGACCGCGATCACATAGGCGATGGCGCTCAGCCAGCGCGGGGCGACCAGCGCACCCATCTTCGCCTTGCTGGTGGTAAACATCACCAGCGGGAAGACGGCGAAGGAGAGCTGGAGGCTGAGCACGACCTGCGTCAGGATCAGCAGTTCCGCCGTCCCTTGGTCGCCATACCAGATCGTGACGAAGGCGGCCGGAATGATGGCGATCGCGCGGGTGATGAGGCGGCGAACCCATGGCTGAAGCCGGATCTTCAAGAAGCCTTCCATGACGATCTGGCCGGCAAGGGTTGCCGTTACCGTCGAATTCAGGCCGCAGCAGAGCAAGGCGATGCCGAAGAGCGTTGGCGCGATTGCCAGGCCGAGCAGCGGCGAGAGCAGCGCAGATGCTTCGCCCAGTTCCACGACATCCGTCTTGCCGTTGGCATGGAAGGCGGCTGCTGCAAGGATCAGGATCGATGCGTTGATCAGCAGCGCAAAGCACAACGCTATGGTCGAGTCGATCGTGGCGTAGGTCAGCGCCTCGCGCTTCTCCGGCACCGAATGGCCGTAAGCGCGGGTCTGGACGATGCCGGAATGCAGATAGAGATTGTGCGGCATCACCGTGGCGCCGAGAATGCCGAGCGCGAGGTAGAGCATCTCGGGGTTGGAGACGATCTCGGTCGTCGGGAAGAAGCCCCGGATCACGGCGCCCCATTCCGGATCGGCAAGGAAGATTTGCACCCCGAAGCACACCGCAATGATACCGAGCAGAGCGATCACGAAGGCTTCCACCCAGCGGAAGCCGATCTTCTGCAGATAGAGAATGAGGAATACGTCGAGCGACGTGATAAGCACACCGAGCTCGAGTGGGATTCCGAAAAGCAGATTGAGGCCGATCGCCGTGCCGATCACTTCGGCAATGTCGGTGGCGATGATGGCGACTTCGGCAAAGGCCCAAAGCGGCACGGAAACATATTTCGGGAAGGCGTCGCGGCAGGCCTGGGCGAGGTCGCGACCGGAACCGATGGCAAGGCGCGCACAGAGCGACTGCAAAACGATCGCCATCAGGTTGGACAGCAGAGCAACGGTCAGCAGCGCATAGCCGAACTTCGATCCACCGGCGAGCGAGGTTGCCCAGTTGCCGGGGTCCATATAGCCGACGGCAACCATGTAGCCGGGTCCGAGGAACGCTGCGATCCGTCGCCAACGTGTGCCATGCTTGTGCGTCTGGACGGAACGGTAGACATCGGAAAGCGATGCCTCTTCGCGCTCGTGTCGCCAGCCGGTCTTTGCGTTCGGATTTACGATGTCCATGCAGTGTCCGCCTACTATCAATGCGGCCAGTATGTCTGATTAGAATGATAATGCAAGTCATTCGCAACAAGAATTCTGAGGTGGCAGATGTTTTCTGCGCCGGCCATTGCGTTTGTCGCGCCGTTGCATACATGGAAGACGTTCGCTGATCTTGTCGCAAAGGATGGAAAATGGCCGGATTTTTGAAGAGGTTGCTGCCGAAGCGGTTCCGCAAGGAAGGCGTGGTCATCCCCGTCGTTCGACTTCACGGTCCGATCATGAGCGGCGGAAGCCAGTTCCGGCCGACCCTCAATCTCGCCGCAACTGCACAAGTCCTCGAAAAGGCTTTCAGCTTCAAGGATGCGCCGGCGGTCGCCATCTCGCTTAATTCACCCGGCGGCTCCCCGGTCCAGTCGCGGCTCGTCTTCGCGCGCATTCGCGATCTTGCGCGTGAAAAGCAGAAGAAGGTTCTCGTCTTCGTCGAGGATGTTGCGGCATCCGGCGGTTACATGATCGCTCTTGCTGGCGACGAAATCATTGCCGACCCCACCTCCATCGTCGGCTCGATCGGTGTCGTCTCCGGCGGCTTCGGCTTTCCCGAACTCTTAAAGAAGATCGGCGTAGAGCGCCGCGTCTACACGGCCGGGGAAAACAAGGTAATCCTTGATCCGTTCCAGCCCGAGAAGGAAAAGGACATCGAATACCTGAAGACCCTGCAGCTGGAGATTCATCAGGTCTTCATCTCCATGGTTCGTGAACGCCGCGCCGGAAAGCTGAAGAGCGACGAAGTGGTCTTCTCCGGACTTTTCTGGACCGGCACGCGTGGTCTCGAACTCGGCCTCATCGACGGGCTCGGCGACATGCGGCAGGAGCTGAAGCGTCGCTATGGGGCGAAAACCAAGCTCGAGCTAGTGATGCCCGCGCGCGGCCTTTTCGGAAGGCGCATTCCGGGTATATCGTCAGCCAACTTGGAAGGCGCCGGAGCTGGCCTTGCGACTGGACTTGTCGAGGCCGCCGAGGAGAAGGCATTGTGGAGCCGCTACGGGCTCTGAGGGATAAAAGGCTGGCATTATGCCGCAACTGATAATCATCATCGTGCTGGTGGTCGGAGCCTGGCTTCTCTACCGCCGCTTCGTTGCCGATGCACAGCGGCTCGCCGAGCGATCCCGGCGTGCCGAGAAGGAGCGCCAGACGGGCGCCATCGGCACGCTGGTCAAGGATCCGGTCACCGGCGAATATCATCTGAAGAAGGACGAGGACGAGTAGGGCCGCAAAAGCCTTGACCCGTCTGGCGCGGCGTGGCACCTGTCCGCGCACTTTTTGTACGAATTCGGAAGCCGTTCCATGTCTGCAGCAATTCCCGACCACATGAACCCGAAGCGCTCGTTCCAGGCGCTGATCCTCACGCTCCATAATTATTGGGCGGACAAGGGTTGTGCGGTGCTGCAGCCTTACGACATGGAGGTCGGTGCCGGCACGTTCCACCCGGCAACGACGCTGCGCGCGCTCGGCCCCAAGCCGTGGAAGGCCGCCTATGTGCAGCCGTCGCGCCGCCCGTCGGACGGCCGCTACGGCGAGAACCCGAACCGTCTGCAGCACTATTATCAGTACCAGGTCATCCTGAAGCCGAATCCGTCGAACCTGCAGGAGCTCTATCTCGGCTCGCTGGCTGCGATCGGCCTCGATCCGCTGCTGCACGACATCCGTTTTGTCGAGGACGACTGGGAAAGCCCGACGCTCGGTGCCTGGGGTCTCGGCTGGGAATGCTGGTGCGATGGCATGGAAGTGTCGCAGTTTACTTATTTCCAGCAGGTCTGCGGTATCGAATGTTCGCCCGTCGCGGGCGAGTTGACCTATGGTCTCGAGCGTCTGGCGATGTATGTGCAGGGCGTCGACAACGTGTACGACCTGAACTTCAACGGCCGCGAAGGCGACGAGAAGATCAGCTACGGCGATGTCTTCCTACAGGCCGAACAGGAATATTCTCGCCACAATTTCGAATACGCCAATACGGAAATGCTGCATCGCCACTTCATCGATGCCGAAAAGGAATGCCAGGCGCTTCTCGCCGCCGGCGCTCCTGGCGACAGCGGTAACCAGAAGCTGCACAAGTGCGTCTTCCCGGCTTACGATCAGTGCATCAAGGCGTCACACGTTTTCAATCTGCTGGATGCGCGCGGCGTCATCTCGGTTACCGAGCGTCAGAGCTACATCCTGCGTGTGCGGACGCTGGCGAAGGCCTGCGGTGAGGCCTTCCTGCAGACGGATGCGGGTGGGGTCAACTTGGCGAAAGCCGCCGCTTGAAGAGCGGCAGTCAGCGGCGCTCGTCGCTTCTGATCTCGACCCGGCGTTCCACCGGACGAGCCTTGCTTTGGAGGAAAAAGTACGTTGCGATGGCCAGTATGTTGAGCAGGAAAATAAACGCGCTCATGGTCTGAATGATCCTTGTCGCAGTTTGCGTATGCACGCTAGTTCAACGTGCAGAGTGAAAATAAGGCTTCGGCCGGTGCGACGGTATCGTGATTTTTCACTACCCCCGTCCAGTGATTGCCCCGAAAGAGGGCCGGAAAGCGGGATGACAATCTGCGGTAACCCGCATAGTCTCCGGGCATACTTTCGGTCGTTGCGGGGGATTCGCGAATGTATGTAATTCTTGGCCTTATTGTTCTGGTCGCGCTCTATGCCGTCTTTGTCTACAACGGCCTTGTTCGCGCGCGGCAGATGGCCGAGGAAGCCTGGTCCGGTATCGATGTGCAGCTGAAGCGCCGCGCCGACCTGATCCCGAACCTGATCGAGACGGTCAAGGGCTATGCCGCCCACGAGAAGACGACACTCGAAGAGGTCGTTGCCCTCCGCAATAAGGCGCAATCGGTTCCGACGGGCGACGTCGCCGGTCGCGCTCAGGCAGAAGGCCTGCTCGGCCAGGCGCTTGGACGTCTGCTGGCACTCGCCGAAGCCTATCCCGACCTGAAGGCAAACGAGAATTTCCGCGAGTTGCAGACCTCGCTGGAGACGATGGAAAGCGAAATCCAGATGGCCCGCCGTTATTACAATGGCGCCGCCCGTGATCTGAATGTCAGGGTCGAAAGCTTCCCCTCCAACCTTGTCGCTGGCCAGTTCGGGTTCCAGAAGCGGGACTATTTCGAGATAACCAACGAAGCGGATCGCGCCGTTCCGACCGTAAAGTTCTGATATCCGCCATTTGCCTTTGCGTAAAAACTGCTATGAGCAGGGCATGATCGTGGCCTGATGTGGCCCTCGCGCAAAGACGGAAAAGACAGGCAATGAGTAAAGACAAGCTCACCATCATCCCGCCGGACAAGCCGCTGACAGGTCGCGCCGTCCCGCCCGGCTCGAAATCGATCACCAACCGCGCGCTGCTCCTGGCAGGTCTCGCCAAGGGCACGAGCCGCCTGACCGGCGCTTTGAAGAGCGACGACACGCGCTATATGGCCGACGCTCTCCGCGCCATGGGTGTCATCATCGAAGAGCCGGATGATACGAGCTTTGTCGTCACGGGCAGCGGCAAGCTGCTGCCGCCGCAGGTGCCGCTTTTCCTCGGCAACGCCGGAACGGCGACGCGCTTCCTCACGGCCGCTGCCGCCCTGGTGGATGGCACCGTCGTCGTCGACGGCGACCAGCACATGCGCAAGCGCCCGATCGGTCCGCTGGTCGATGCACTGCGTTCGCTCGGCATCGACGCGTCGACCGAAACCGGCTGCCCGCCGGTCACCGTCAAGGGCACTGGCCGTTTTGAGGCGAGCCGCATCCAGATCGATGGCGGCCTGTCGAGCCAATATGTCTCGGCGCTGCTCATGATGGCTGCTGGCGGCGACAGGGCGGTGACGATCGAACTGCTAGGCGAGGACATCGGCGCGCTCGGCTACATCGATCTGACCACAGCGGCGATGCGCGCCTTCGGCGCCAAGGTCGAGAAGACGAGCGCGGTGACCTGGCGCGTCGAGCCGACCGGCTACGCGGCAGCAGATTTCGTGGTCGAGCCCGACGCCTCTGCCGCGACCTACCTCTGGGCTGCGGAGGTGCTGACATCAGGCAAGATCGACCTCGGCGTTGCAAACGGCGCGTTCACGCAGCCGGACGCGAAGGCCTATGACCTGATCGCCCAGTTCCCGCATCTTCCCGCGGTTATCGACGGCTCGCAGATGCAGGATGCGGTTCCGACCCTTGCTGTGCTCGCCGCCTTCAATGAGACGCCGGTCCGCTTCGTCGGCATCGCCAATCTGCGCGTCAAGGAATGCGATCGCATCCGCGCCGTCTCGACCGGCCTGACGCAGATCCGCCCGGGTCTCGCTCACGAGGAAGGCGACGATCTGATTGTCCAGTCCGATCCCTCGCTCGCCGGACAACGTCTGCCTGCCAAGATCGATACCTTCGCCGACCACCGCATCGCCATGAGCTTTGCGCTCGCCGGTCTGAAGATCGCGGGCATAACGATCCTTGATCCGGACTGCGTCGGCAAGACCTTCCCGGCCTATTGGCGGACACTGGCCGGGCTTGGCGTGACTTATGCCGATGAGAGCTGACATTATCTGACGCGGCCAGGACGCCGCAGGCGAGGGGTATGATGATCCGACGGCTTTCCGGCCTTTGCTTCGTTCTGTTTCTGATGCTTGCGGCGCGTGGCGCCATCGCTGCGGAGGTGATCAACGCCTTCGCGTCAAACATTGCGCTGGAGAAGAGCGGCGCGATGACGGTGACGGAGACGATATCAGTTACCGCCGAAGGCAACCGCGTTCGGCGTGGCATCTTCCGCGATTTTCCGCTGACTTATCAGGATGAAAAGGGCCGCCTCCGCCGAGTCGATTTCGACGTCATCGCGGTCAAGCGCGATGGCCGCGACGAGCCCTGGCACACCGAATCCATCAGCGGCGGCATCCGCATCTATGCCGGCTCGGAAGACGTTACGGTGAGCTATGGCCGGCACGAGTATGTCTTCACCTACCGCACCAATCGCCAGATCCGCTACTTCGACGATCACGACGAACTCTACTGGAACGTAACCGGCAATGGTTGGATCTTCCCGATCCTGATGGCGACGGCGACGGTGAACCTTCCAGATGGCGTCAGCTCGATCGATACTGCTTTCTTCACCGGCCCGCAGGGCGCGACGGACAGGAATGCAAAGATTTCAGGCGGCGGAAGTCGACTGTTGTTTTCGACGACCCGGGCGCTGAACGCAGGCGAAGGGTTGACGATCGCAGTCAAGATGCCGAAGGGCTCGATCAATCCGCCGAGCGCTGACGATGAGCGGCGCTGGTGGCTCAGCGACAACCGCGACTACTTCCTCGGCTTTGGCGGTCTCATTCTGGTCTTCCTCTATTACACGCGCTCCTGGCTGAAGGTCGGCCGTGACCCGGCGCGTGGCGTGCTGGTGCCGCGCTGGGATCCGCCTGATGGAATCTCGCCGGCGCTGGTGAACTACATCGACAATCGCGGCTTCTCCGGGCAGGGCTGGACGGCGCTGTCGGCAACGGCCCTCAATCTCGCGGTGCGCGGCTTTGTCGTGCTGGAGGACCTCAAGAACGCGATCGTCATCCGCCGCACCGACAAGCCGGTCGGCAAGGATAAGCTGGAAGCAGGGGAAGCCAGCCTGCTTAACTCAGTCGGAGCCAAGGGCTCGCTGACGATCGATGAAGCCAACGGAACGAAGGTGAAATCAGTCGGCGACAGCTTCCGCACAGCTATCGAGCGCGAGCACCGCGGCAAGTACTACAACGCGAATGCCGGCTACACGACCGGCGGCATAGCGCTCAGCGCCGCTTCATTGGTGGCCCTCTTCGTCTTCGGAACGCTGGAACCCGATGCGATCGCCCTGATGATCATTCCGATTGGCGTCGTCGTCTTCATCTCGGTGTTCGTCGCTGGCTTCGCCAAGTCGTTCCGCCCCGGCAGATCGCTCGGCGCGAAGATCATGTCGGTGATCGCGATCGCTATTGCTGTCTTCATCGGCTTCAGCATCGTCTCGTCGCTGGTTTTGGCACTGTTCTCCTCGCTGGTCGAACTCCACGAGACGCCGATGTTGTTTGCGATCGGCGGCATCATTCTCCTGAACCTGCTCTACGTCTTCATCATGGGTGCGCCGACCCCGCTCGGGGCCAAGCTGATGGATGGCATCGACGGTCTGCGCCAGTACATGACGCTGGCCGAAAAGGACCGCATGAACATGGCGGGCGCCCCTGAGATGTCGCCCCAGCATTTCGAGAAACTGCTGCCCTATGCCGTGGCGCTCGGCGTCGAAAAGCCATGGTCGCGTGCCTTCGAGACATGGCTTGCGGTAGCCGCAGCGGGAGCGGCGGCTGCCTACGCTCCCTCATGGTATTCCGGCAATTTTGGCAGCGGCAATTTCTCCGGTCGCATCGGTGGCTTCTCCTCGTCCATGGCCTCAACGATCGCCTCCACCATTCCGGCTCCGCCGTCCAGTTCGTCCTCCGGCTTTTCCGGCGGCGGCTCGTCGGGCGGCTTTTCCGGCGGCGGGGGTGGTGGTGGCGGTGGCGGCGGCTGGTAAGGCGTCCTCAAGCATTCCTGCTTGAGCCCCCCGGTCAAGCGCTCCGCTTGACGTGGCAAGCATTCCTGCTTGACCCCGGGCAAGCATTCCTGCTTGACCTTTCGACGCTCTCCCCTTAACCGCCAGACGGAAACGCGAAAGGGACGGGCATGAAGGTTCTGTTGATCGGATCGGGTGGACGCGAGCACGCATTGGCCTGGAAGCTGGCGCAATCGCCTCTCATGACGGAATTCTACGCCGCGCCCGGAAATCCCGGCATTGCCGACCACGCGACCCTGGTTGCCGTCAATGTCGACGATCATGATGCCATCCTTGCCTTCTGCAAGGACAAGGCGATCGACTTCGTCGTGGTTGGCCCGGAAGCGCCGCTCGTCGCCGGCATTGCTGACAAGCTGCGCGCCGCAGGCTTTGCAGTCTTCGGCCCATCGGCAGCGGCAGCCCAGCTCGAGGGTTCGAAGGGCTTCACCAAGGATATCTGCTCCCGCTACGACATTCCGACCGGCGCCTATCAGCGCTTCAACAACCCGCCGAAGGCGAAGGCCTATATTCGCCAGCAGGGCGCCCCGATCGTCGTCAAGGCGGATGGCCTTGCTGCCGGCAAGGGTGTGACTGTTGCCATGACCGTTGATGAGGCGCTTGCTGCCGTCGACGGTTGCTTCGAGGGTGCCTTCGGTGCCGCTGGCGCCGAGGTCGTTATCGAAGCCTATCTCGATGGCGAGGAAGCGAGCTTCTTCTGCCTCTGCGACGGCATGCATGTCCTGCCGCTCGCAACCGCCCAGGATCACAAGCGGGTGGGCGAGGGCGATACCGGCCCGAATACTGGCGGCATGGGCGCCTATTCCCCGGCGCCCGTGATGACCAAAGAGATGGTCGAGCGCACGATGAAGGAAATCATCGAGCCGACCATGCGCGGCATGGCCGAGAGCGGCTATCCCTTCTCCGGCGTCTTCTTTGCCGGTCTGATGATCACCGCCAAGGGCCCCGAGCTTATCGAGTACAATGTCCGCTTCGGCGATCCCGAGTGCCAGGTGCTGATGATGCGTCTGAAGAGCGATCTTCTGCCGCTTCTCCACGCCACCGCCACCGGGACGCTCGATCAGGTGTCCGCCGAATGGACGGATGATCCGGCCCTGACGGTCGTCATGGCATCGGAGGGCTATCCGGGCTCCTACGACAAGGACACGCCGATCCGCCATATCCCGGAAGCGGGCGAGGGCGCCAAGGTGTTTCATGCCGGCACAGCGCTCAAGGACGGAGCGCTGGTCGCAACGGGTGGCCGCGTGCTGAACGTCACCGCCACAGGGAAGACGGTTGGCGAGGCGCAGACGCGTGCCTATGCGCTCCTCGACAAGGTCGATTGGGACAATGGCTTCTGCCGCCGCGACATCGGTTGGCGCGCGATCGACCGCGAAAAAGCGTGAGCAAACCCGAAATCGGGTCAGTTCTCTAAATTTTTACCCTTTCCCCTGACGGGATGGAAACAAAGCCACGCTAGTCTCTTCTCAACGTGAGACGGAGTGTTCCATGCGTCAGGTCATCTTGGGTGCGATAGCTGTGTTTACGGCAGGGTCTGCCTGTGCCTCCTCGATCGAGGTCGTGGGCAAGGACGCGCGCACCAATGGCGGGAGCATCAGCCAGGAAAGCTGCCAAACCTGCCCGCCGCTTGAAAAGGTCGAGCGCAAGAAGGACTACACCGTGCCGACGCTGGCACCTGGCGCGCTGCAATCCTCGGAAGTTCGCGACGTCAACGGTGAGAAGAAGCTCTATCGCACCGAAGGCTGGATGGGCGGCTCGCCCGTCGTTTTTGTAACCAAGGCGCCAGCCGAACCAATGACAGCCGCCACGCAGCCGGCCGACAACATCGACCGCGCCTCGACGACGGCTGCAGTCGTCGGTGGCGACGTCAAGCCGGTCGCGGCAGGCGTGGCAGGCGTGCCGAAGGAACAAAAGGCGCCGCTCGACGTTTTCAACTTTGAACTTCGACCCTGATTTCCATTTCCCTGCCCCAGCCTGACCAAAGTTTCGGTCGTCCGGGGTCCACCCCGCGGTGGATAAAATGCGTCCCTGAGAGAAGCAGGGACGCATTTTTTCTAGTGAGCTTTGCCGAACGGGGAGTTGCCAAAGCTCGGCGCAAGCAGGCGCGCAAGTGCGTGCAATCCAGTCGAAACATCCAGCCAACGCAAATGGTGTTTGGTGCCCTGGGTATCAGCAACGGCAGCGGCAGCTTCAACAGCCGTCAGCTCGGGAACCGGCTCCGGCGGAGGGGAGTAGATGCGTCCCTGATCGAGGGAAAGGATGGTCAGCGTCGTAATCATGGCCGTCTCCCACTTGCGGTTTTGCTGTGGGAAGCAGTCTCTGCCGGTTGCGGCCTTCCGGTCCTGAAAGGCCCAAGGAAAAGTTCCGAAACGATCCGAAACTAGCGCTCAGGGACACCCGCCAACCTCAACCCGTCGAGGAGGGCAGCAATGCGATCCGGATATTTGCCGGGTTGGCCGGCACGGATGCGCTCGACGGTTATATCAGGCGTCAGTCGTCTCAACGCCGCTAGGTGGCGATGGGCTTCCTCCATGCGGCCGAGATGCGCACTTGCAGCAATGAGCACCCATAGCGTTGGCTCGAAATTCGGATTGCTGGCCAGCGCTCTCGAAGCCCAGGCCACCGCCTGCTCGTATTCTCCGAGGATCACGTGGGCATGTGCGATGCCGCAATGCGAGAAATGCGCGCCGCGGTCACCTGGGGTCAAGCGATTGGCCCTGTGGAAGTGGCTGAGTGCGTCGTTGACGTTGCCGCAATGAAGATGCCCGATGCCGGCCCTGACAACGACCATCGGGTTGTTGGGATTGGATTCGGCGGCCGCCTGCAGAACTGCAGGACCCCAATCGTAGTCTTTCACCGTCTGCATCAGGGCGACGCCGCAATGAGCCATAACCATGGCGTCGCCGGCGCAGTGCTCCAGCGCCCGCCGCGCCAGTGCGCCGCAGGTTTGCACGTCGTCCTCGGTGAGCGACGGCCAACCCATCGTGTAGCGATGCTCGAGCGCCCATGCCGCATGGGCAAGCAACTGCGCATTGTCAGGCTCGACGGCCAGCCCTTGCATGAGAAGCGCATAGGCGGCAGCGTTATCGCTTTCGATTTCGGTCGAGATCTTGGCCAGCGCCTGCAGGTAGATGTCGTAGGTGGCTACGCTTCCGGGCCTTTCACGTCGTGACCGCTCGATCTCGGCCGTCTGGATCAGCGGTTCGATCAGCGTTGCGACGCGCTCGGTGATGCGATCCTGAAAGTCGAATATCTCGTCCAGCGTCCCGTCGAAGGTCTGCGCCCACATATGCGTGCCGCCTTGACCCTCGACGAGTTCGGCGACAATGCGCAAGCGGTTGCCCTGCTGCCGGATGCTGCCTTCAAGCACGTAGCTGACACCGAGTTCCGCCGCGATCTTGCGCACATCCATCCCGCTGCCCTTGTAGGCAAAGGAGCAGTCCCGGCCGACGACGGCAAAGCTTCGGAACCGGCTGAGGGCTGCAATAATGTCGTCGACGATCCCATCGGCAAAGTAGTCCTGGTTTGGATCGCCGCTAAGATTGCTGAAGGGGAGGACAGCTAGGGTCGGCTTCAACTCCGGGGCTGGAACAGCGGCTTTCGTTTCAATGTTCGCGCGGATGAAGCGGTAACCGACACGCGGCACCGTCGCAATCCATTCCTGCCCATCGGGTGTAAGACCGAGCACTTTGCGAAGCGCCGCCACCTGGACAGTCAGGTTGCTTTCCTCGACTGCGGTTCCGGGCCAAACGCGCTCCATCAGCGCATCCTTGGAAACAACATTGCCGCGGGCTTCAAGTAACACTTCAAGAAGAGCCGCGCCGCGTTGGCCAAGCGCGACTGCCCGCCCATTCCGCAGCAAGCCGCAGCCGGGATCGAGAACGAATTCACCGAAGGCATGCGAAGCCTCAGCCATGCAGCAAGTATAGCGCAACCGCCAGAGTCGGAAAACTGTACGGCGTGCCTTGCGACACCACTTCAACTTAAGGGCGCGCAGATGAATCAAACTTGCCGCACACTGCAAGAATGCACTGATTATATTTGATAATCCTTTGAGCGCCCGCACTTGGCAATTGTTAATTCATTCACTCTAACTCTAACAACCAAAGCCGGAAGACGCATGATTGTCGTCGCCACGCGTGGTCAACGCAGAGGTCGGGAGTTCACCGATCCGGGATTGCCGAACCCACCGATTTTGCGAGACATTCATGAAGAAACTTAACATCGCCCATCAACTCTTTGCCCTCGTGGGCGTCCTCATGGCGGCTTTCGCCATTGCCACCTATTTCCAGATCAGGACGACGTCGCAGGCGATCTACGACGACCGCTTCGATCTTTTACAGGCGCAGGTCCAATCCGGTATCTCCGTCCTCGATTCCTACTACCAGCGCGAAAAGTCCGGCGAGATGACGCATGAGGTCGCGCAGGCCGAAGCCTTCAAGGTGCTCTCCGAGGTCAAGTTCGAGCCGGCAGGCTATCTCTTCGGCTACGACTACGACGTCATCCAGCGCTTCCACCCAAAGCCTGACAACATCGGCAAGAACATGAGCGCGCAGGTGGACCAGAACGGCACCTATTTCAGCAAGGACATGGTCGCCAAGGGCCGGGCCGGCGGCGGTCGCACCATCTACTACTGGAGCAAGCCGGGCCAGCCCGACGACAAGCTGTTCGAGAAAGGCTCTTACTCGGCAGCCTTCGAGCCGTGGCAGTTGGTCGTGTCCAGCGGCGTCTACCTCGATGACCTGCAGGCACAGATCAATGATGCGATCTGGAAGGCTCTGATTGCCTGCGCGATCATCGCGGTTGCCGGTGTCGCTGCCGCCTTCTATTTCATCCGCGGCATCTCCAAACCGCTACAGGATGTTCATCAGGCGCTGGAAGCGGTTGCCGACGAGAACGTAGCAGTCTCCATCCCGCATGCCGACATGAACAACGAAGTCGGCATGATGGCCAAGGCGACAAAGTCGCTGCAGCAGAAGGTCAAGGAGCGTCACGCCATGTCCGAGCGTGAGGCCGCGCAGCAGATGGCCCTCGACGGCGAGCGTGAGAACAGCCAGCGCCTGCAGCGCGAGGAAACGGTCGCCCAGAACCATGTTGTCTCGACTATCGGCCAGGCGCTGGAGCTGATCGTCCGAGGTGACCTGACGGTCCGTTGCGCCGATCTAGGCCAGAAGTACGCAGCTCTTCGCGACAACTTCAACGATGCGCTTGCGCATCTCGAAGCTGCCATGGCCAAGGTCAGCGCCAAGGGCGGCGACATTGCCGTCAGCAAGGAAGAGATCCGTCGCGCCTCAAACGATCTGTCGCAGCGCACAGAGCGTCAGGCCGCGAGCCTCGAAGAAACCTCCGCAGCTCTCGATGAACTGACTGTCGCCGTCCGCCAGACCGCCGAAGGCGCCCATGAAGCCAGCAAGCGTGTCGAGGCCGTCAGCGGCGAGGCGAGCCGTAGCGATGCCGTCGTCTCCGAAGCGATCGAAGCGATGAGCGGTATCGAGAAGTCGTCTGCCGAGATCGGCAAGATCATCGGCGTCATCGACGACATTGCCTTCCAGACGAACCTGCTGGCTCTGAACGCCGGCGTCGAAGCGGCCCGTGCCGGCGAATCCGGCAAGGGCTTCGCGGTCGTCGCTCAGGAAGTGCGCGAACTGGCACAGCGCTCGGCTGCGGCTGCCAAGGAGATCAAGGATCAGATCGCCCGTTCGTCCGGCCAGGTCGATCAGGGCGTCCGTCTGGTCGGCGAAGCCGGCGAGGCGCTGAAGCGTATCTCTGACCAGATCAAGGCCGCCAACGAGATCGTTGCGAAGATCGCCCACAGCGCCTCCGAGCAGGACACCACGCTGCGGTCGATCTCGTCCTCGATGAACCAGCTCGACGCTGCGACGCAGCAGAACGCCGCGATGGCCGAGGAAACCACTGCGTCGGCCGAGTCGCTGGCAAGCGACACCGACGAGCTTCTGAACCTCATCCGCGGTTTCCGCGTTGGTGACAGCCAGGATTACAGTGCGCAGGTTCGCCGGGCCGCCTGAGGTTCGGCCGCCAAGCAAGAAAACGGTCGTCGGGCGATCCGACGGCCGTTTTGCATTAAGGGGAGTCGGCCGTCGCGGCCTCGTCGGCAGTAAGCCTTGCGACAAGTTCCTCAATTTCGCGATCGGAGTAGACGGCAATGCCAGCCTGCTTCAGAAGCGCGGCCGTCACGCCATTTGCTGCGAGCTTCTGCCCGGAAAACGTGCCGTCATAGACAAAGCCCGAGCCGCAGGAGGGGCTGCCATCGATCAGCAGCGCATAACGGCAGCCTGTTTCGATCGCGAGCGCCAGTGCATTCTCGGCAGCCCGCTTGAACTCGCCCGTCACATCGCCGCCGCTGACCTCGACGACGCGCGCACGGCCGGAGAGGACATCCTCGCCCGTGGCTGCGCCTTCAATTTCGGCGGGTGGACGCGGCACCGGCATTCCGGCGGACATCTCGGGACAGATTGTCACCAGCCGGCCTTCCTCGATCCAGCGCGAGATCGCGGGATGGGCGAGCGGCTTCGACTGGCCGTCATAACGGACGGCATGGCCCATGAGACAGGCGCTGACGAGGATCTTGTTCATGACTTTGGCATAACGCCAAAGACGTGATAGTTCCAGTCCGCCGTAAGACTTGATGAAGGGATGCAGGGTGCAGCGAAGCATTGGCGCGGACAAGCCATGACCAATCTAGCGGTTTATGCCGCGCTGTTCCTGGCGGCTTTTGCGGCTGCCACGATATTCCCGATGCAGTCGGAAGCCGGCCTCGTCGCGCTCATCCTGGCGAAGCAGCATCCGGTCATTGCGCTGATCGCGGTGGCGACAATAGGCAACGTCCTCGGCTCGGCCGTCAACTGGCTGCTCGGCGTCGGCATTGAACGATTTCGCGACAAGCACTGGTTTCCCGTCCGCCAGCCTGCGCTCGACAAGGCGCAAAGCTGGTATCGGCGCTATGGCAAGTGGTCGCTGCTTCTGAGCTGGATGCCTGTTATCGGCGATCCCATCACCATCGTCGCCGGTGTGCTACGCGAACCGCTTCCGATGTTCCTGCTGCTTGTGACCATTGCCAAGGCCGCGCGTTATGCGGTTCTCTCGGCGGCTACAATCGGAGTTGCTGGCTGACGGAAATCAGAGATTTCCATCCTTGAATCAAAATCTGAGCAAGGAAGGAAATACGCAGCAAATGTCGGATGTTAAGGCGTCATCCGCACGCCGCATCTGATGCGCTTAACCCGAGATCTTCGAGAAGTCGGCGACCGTGCCGGTTGCCTCGCGGATCAGGCGAAGCAGGGCAAGGCGATTGGCACGGATTGCAGCGTCTTCGTCATTGACCAACACGTCGTCGAAGAAGCGGTCCACCGGAGCACGCAGCCTGGAGAGCGCTTCCATCGCCGAGCGGAAGTCTTCCTTGTCGACGGCCGCAGAGGCTTCTGCGGAAGCGGTGGTGATGGCGGCAAAGAGCTGCTTCTCGGCGTCGAGTCGGAAGAGATTTTCGGAGACGCCGTCGGCGATCACCGTGCCCTTCTTTTCCTCGGCAGCCAGGATCTGCGTGGCACGCTTGGTGCCGACCAGGAGGTTCTTGCCATCCTCGGACGTGATGAAGGCCGTTAGTGCCTCGACACGGCGGGCGATCATCAAGAGGTCGTCGGCCTCCGGCGTCAGCACGGAATCGATGAGATCGTAGCGCGCGCCCTGATCGCGCAGATAGACCTTCAGGCGGTCATGGAAGAAGGAGAGGAGGTCGAACTGGCGTGACAGGTCGTTGTCGTCAACAGTCTTGCCGATATCCGTATCGATGCGGCCCATGTGGCTGGTGATGCGCGGCAGCAGCGTCAGGCGCACACGCCGCTCGAGAAGGATGCGGATGACGCCAAGGGCAGCCCGGCGCAGCGCAAACGGATCCTTCGAACCGGTCGGCTTTTCGTCGACAGCCCAGAAGCCGATCAGCGTGTCGAGTTTGTCGGCAAGCGCCACTGTGATCGCGACCTTGTCCTGTGGCAGCTGGTCGGACGGGCCTTGCGGCTTGTAGTGCTCCTCGATCGCGGTCGCGACAACGGCATCCTCGCCCTGAAGGGCGGCATACTTGCGCCCCATGACGCCCTGCAGTTCCGGAAACTCGCCGACAGCCTCGGTGCGCAGATCGGCCTTGGCAAGCACCACGGCCCTATCGACCAGCTTGTAATCAGCACCGACCGGGAAAGCGACCTTTGCGGCCATGGCGCGGATGCGCTCCACGCGCTCGCCCTGTGTACCCAGTTTGGCGTGGAACGTCACATCAAGCGCATCGAGCTTCGCCATGCGCTGGTCGAGCGGCTTCTTGAGGTCGAGGTCGAATTTCTTTGCCGAAGCCTCCAGCGTCTCCAGATCAGGCAGATCGCCCTGGTCGCGCTTCCAGAAGTGCAGGGCGTCGGACAGGCGCGCGCGCACGACCTTGCCGTTGCCGTGGATGATTTCCTTGCCGCCGTCGCTGGCTTCGATGTTCGAGACGAGGATGAACTTGTTCGACAGCGTGTCGCCGCCAACAGGGCGCGTCACGAAACACTTCTGGTTCGTCTTGATCGTCAGGCGGATGATCTCCGCCGGAATCGAGAGGTAGTCTTCCTCGAAGCTGCCCAACAGGACCTGCGGCAATTCGACGAGGCCCGAGACCTCTTCGAGCAGGCCTTCGTCCTCGACCAGTTCCAGTCCGTTTGCAAACGCGACATCGCGGGCATCATGCAGGATGATGTCCTTGCGGCGTTCGCCATCGAGGATCACCTTGGCCTTTTCGAGGTTCGCGATGTAATCGCCGAAACGCTTGACGGTGATGGCGCCGGGCGCATGGAAACGATGGCCGTAGGTCACGTTGGAGGCGACGATGCCGTCGATCGAGAACGGAATGACGACGGTCTCTTCATGCTCCGTGCCGAACGTGCAGACGATCGATTGCAACGGCCGGACCCAGCGCAGCGAGCCTGGCTGAGCGGAAGCCGCGCCCCAGCGCATTGGCTTAGGCCAGGGGAAATCGCGAATGATGCCGGGCATGACATCGCTGATGATCTCTTCAGCGGCGCGACCGGGCTTGGAGATGATGGCGATGTAGAAGTCGCCCTTCTTCAGGTCGCTCTGGATCTGCGCCTCGGAAACCGAGGACAGGCCGGCGCCACGCAGGAAGCCTTCGATCGCCTTCTCGTTGGCGTCGGTGCGGGGACCCTTCTTCTCTTCGCGCACATCGGCGGAGCGCGCCGTCAGGCCGCGGATATCGAGCGTCAGCCGGCGTGGCGTCCAGTATTCGCGCGCACCCTCGTAGGAAAGTCCTGCTTCGACAAGCGCATCGGTCACGAGCTTCTTCAGGTCGCCGGCAGCCTTGCGCTGCAGGCGGGCCGGGATCTCTTCGGAGCGGAGTTCTAGGAGCAGATCTGGCATGTCACTTTCCTTGCCTTCTCTGGGGAAGGCGCCACAAAGGCGGGGCTAAAAACGGTCGCCTCTGCTAGCAAAGAATGCCGCACATGCACAACCGCAAAAACGGCCGCTGGCCGTGCTATGTTGCTGTGGATAGGGACGGCGGGCATTGCCTTGTCGTTTTTCGCCGCTATGGTCCCGCAAATTTTGTGAACCGCAGGAATTCTCATGGCCGCTGACCTTCGCTCGCTCGCCGCTGTCATCTCCTCCGAAATCAACGCCCGGCCGGACCAGGCCAAGGCGGCGATCGAGTTGCTCGACGAAGGGGCGACCGTGCCCTTCATCGCCCGCTACCGCAAGGAAGTGACGGGTGGGTTGGACGATACGCAGCTGCGCAATCTGGCGGAGCGGCTGGTCTATCTGCGTGAACTGGAAGCCCGCCGCGATACCATCGTCGAATCCATAACCGGTCAGGGCAAGATGACCGACGACCTGCTTGGCAAGATCGCCGATGCTGCCACCAAGGCCGAGCTTGAAGATCTCTATCTCCCGTACAAGCCGAAGCGTCGCACCCGCGCCGAGATCGCCCGCGAGCGTGGCCTCGGACCGCTGGCGGAGGCGATCCTGGCTGATCGCTCAAAGGAGCCTGCGACGCTGGCGGAGGGCTACATCACCGCCGATGTGCCGGATGTGAAGACGGCACTCGAGGGCGCGCGCGACATCGTCGCCGAAGGCATCGCCGAAAATGCCGATCTGCTTGGCAAGTTGCGCGCCCATATGCGCAGCGCTGCCCTGCTGAAGGCCAAGGTGGTCGATGGCAAACAGGCCGCTGGCGAGAAGTTCTCCGACTACTTCGACCATTCCGAGCGCTGGGCGACCGCCCCCGGTCACCGCGCGCTAGCCATGCTGCGCGGCTGGAACGAAGAAGTGCTGACGCTGACCATCGAGGCCGATGCCGAGACCGTCTCTCCCAACAAGCCGGTCGAGCGCATGATCGCCGCCGCCTACGAGATCGGCGCGAGCCGTCCCGGCGACCGCTGGCTGATGGACGTCGCAAGCTGGACCTGGCGCGTCAAGCTCTCCATGTCGCTGTCGCTCGACCTGATGCGCGAACTTCGCGAACGTGCCGAGGAAGAGGCGATCCACGTCTTCGCCCGCAATCTCAAGGATCTGCTGCTGGCAGCGCCGGCCGGTTCGCGCCCGACCATGGGCCTTGATCCAGGCATCCGCACCGGCGTCAAGATCGCCGTAACCGATGCAACAGGCAAGGTCGTGGCGACCTCGACCGTCTATCCCTTCCAGCCGCGGAACGACGTGCGCGGCGCGCAGCTGGAGCTTGCTTCCCTGATCCGTAAGCACAATGTCGAGCTGATCTCGATCGGCAACGGCACCGGCAGCCGCGAGACCGAAAAGCTGGTCGCCGACATGCTGGCCGAACTGCCGGCGCCGAAGCCGACCAAGGTGATCGTCTCGGAAGCCGGCGCTTCCGTCTATTCCGCATCCGAGACCGCTGCCCTTGAGTTTCCCAACCTCGACGTATCGCTCCGTGGCGCCGTTTCCATCGCCCGCCGCCTGCAGGATCCGCTGGCCGAACTCGTCAAGATCGAGCCGAAGTCGATCGGCGTCGGGCAGTATCAGCATGATGTCGACCAGCAGAAGCTGTCGCGCTCGCTCGATGCGGTCGTCGAAGACGCGGTGAATGCCGTCGGCGTCGATCTTAACACCGCTTCCGCGCCGCTGCTCTCCCGTGTCTCCGGTCTGGGCGCCTCGATTGCCGACGCGATCGTCAAGCATCGAGACAGCGAAGGTCGCTTCGAGACCCGCCGTGACCTGTTGAAGGTCGCCCGCCTCGGCCAGCGTACCTTCGAGCAATGCGCCGGCTTCCTACGCATTCGCGATGGCAAGGAGCCCCTCGATGCCTCCTCAGTCCACCCGGAAGCCTACGGCGTCGCCAAGAAGATCGTCGCCGCCTGTGGCCGCGACCTGCGTTCGCTGATGGGCGATACCGCCGTGCTGAAGGCCGTCGATCCGCGTCAGTTCATCGATGAGAAATTCGGCCTGCCGACGGTGAAGGACATCCTGGCCGAGTTGGAAAAGCCCGGCCGCGACCCGCGCCCGAGCTTCAAGACAGCAACCTTCGCCGAAGGCGTTCATGAGATCTCCGACCTCACGCCGGGCATGTTGCTGGAAGGCACCGTGACCAATGTCGCGGCCTTCGGGGCTTTCGTCGACATTGGCGTCCATCAGGACGGTTTGGTGCACGTTTCGCAACTCGCCGATCGCTTCGTCAAAGATCCTCACGAAGTTGTGAAAGCTGGCGACGTTGTGAAAGTTCGCGTCGTCGAGGTCGATGCCAAGCGTAAGCGCATCGGCCTGTCGATGAGAAAGGACGATGGCTCGCAGGCCTCCGCTCCGCGTGGCGAGCCACGTGGAAACCCGCCGGTTCGCGGCCAGAATGACCGGCGGTCGGCTTCGTCAAAGCAGGAAAGCCAAGGTGCGTTTGGAGCCGCACTGGCTGAGGCCATGAAGCGAAAATAAGCGCTTAGCAACCAAATTTGCAAAAATGTCACACTTCGGCGACCATGTTGCCGAGGTGCGAATTACGGCGCTTGTAAGGCGGATGAGAGATACTAAGTTGATCGGATCATCCTGTCACATTGCGAGGCCTTACTTATGGCGTCGGCTTTCTTATCGATTGTCCAAAAAATCATCCGTAAGGGTAATCTGAGACTCACTCTCGCCAATGGCGAGACGCATGCGGTCGGTGATGGCACAGGCGAACTCGTTGTCGCCCGCGTTGCCGATGAAGAGGCGGAACAGCTGATCCGCCGCGATCCCACCCTGAAGCTAGGCGAAATGTACATGGAAGGCCGGTTCATTCTCGAACAGGGCAACATCTACGATTTCCTGGCGATGGTGAAGCAGAACACCACCAACGAGATCTTCGATATCCCGATGGCGGCTCTCCTGATCGGACGCATCGCCCTGCAGCAGCTGAAGAGCCGCATGCCGATCAACCGCAACAGGCGTAACGTTGCCCACCATTACGACCTGTCCGAAAAGCTCTTCGAACTCTTCCTCGACGAGGATTGGCAATACTCCTGCGCCTACTACAACCCACCCGGCATCAGCCTGGAGGAGGCGCAGGTCGCCAAGAAGCGGCACATTGCCGCGAAGCTTCTGCTCGAACCGAACCAGCGTGTCCTGGAGATCGGCTCCGGCTGGGGCGGCATGGGCATGTACCTGGTGGAATCCACGCCGGGACTGGAGCTCACCGGCATCACGCTCAGCAAGGAGCAGCTGAAGATCTCGCGGGAGCGAGCTCAGAAGCGTGGTCTTGGCGATCGCGCGCGCTTCGAACTGCAGGACTACCGCACGATGACGGGCAGGAAATTTGACCGCATCGTATCGGTCGGCATGTTCGAGCATGTCGGCATCGGCAATTTCGGCAAGTTCTTCAAGAAAGTGCATGAATTCCTAGACGATGACGGCGTCATGGTGTTGCACTCGATCGCACGTCCGAAGCCAAGCTTTGCGACCAATGCCTTCATCGAGAAGTACATTTTCCCGCAGGGCTATATCCCATCGATTGGCGAGACCATACCTTTCATCGAAAAGGCGGGACTGCTCGTCCGCGATGTCGAAGTTCTGCCGCTGCACTATGCCTACACACTGCGTCACTGGCGTGAACGCTTCGTGGCGCGCAGGGCCGAGGCGGTTGCGCTTTATGACGAGCAGTTCTTCCGCATGTGGGAATTCTACCTTGCGGGGTCGGAAATGGGCTTCCGCTGGGACGAACTTTTCATCATGCAGATCCAGATTTCCAAGAACCAGTATTCCACCCCCGATAACCGCGGCTACATTGCCGAGAACGAGGCGAAGCTGAAAGAGTTCGAGGCGACGCGCACGCCGCTCGAAAAAGTCATTCTCTGATCCAGATCAAAAGGCGCGGCAAAGGCCGCGCCGTCTTTAAATTCGGAGCTTGATGACAATGGCAAGCACCCTTCCGGAAATCCATCTCGTGCGTCACGGCGAAACCGAGTGGAGTTTGTCTGGGCGGCACACCGGTCGCAGTGACATTCCGCTCACGGCAAAAGGCGAGGCCGCAGCACGTGACGTCGGTTCGCGCCTTGCGGGTAGAGGTTTTGCGGCCGTGTGGTCGAGCCCGTCGCAGCGCGCGCGCGACACCTGCGAACTCTCGGGCTTTGGCGCCGGCGCGATCGTCAAGGATGACTTGGCGGAATGGGACTACGGCGCCTACGAGGGTATCACCACCAAGGAAATCCAAGCGAGCCGACCCGGTTGGCAGCTGTTTCGCGACGGCTGCCCCAAGGGCGAGGCGGCGGGCGATGTCGGCGGGCGAGCAGATCGGATCATATCGGAGTTGCGGCTGGCCAATGCCCCGATCCTGATCTTTTCCAGCTCGCACTTCCTGCGCGTCCTTGGCGCGCGCTGGCTCGGATTGCCGCCGACCGATGGCGCGCGCTTCATCCTCGACACGGCAAGCATCAGCGTTCTCGGCTACGAGCACGACCTGACGGAGCCGGTGATCAGGCGGTGGAACCAGCGCTGAAAGGTCGCCCCGGCGGCCGTGAATTGACCTTGACCCGCGCCTCGACGGCTCGCTAGATGGCGTCATGCAACAGATCGGCGGAATAAACGGGCGCGTTGCGGATGCGCCTTCGAACAACTGGGTTTACCGGGTCCTGCCTCCCTGGCTCTGGCCCTACGCGCAGCTTGCGCGCTGGGATCGGCCGATCGGCTGGCAATTGCTGATGTGGCCCTGCTTCTGGTCGGCTGCCATGGCCGCGAATGCGGCGGCTCATATTGGCCAGTTTTCCGGCGGCCAGCTGATTTTCCATCTCGTGCTCTATTTCATCGGCTCTGTCACGATGCGCGGGGCTGGGTGCACATACAACGATCTCGTCGACCACAAGATCGACATGGAAGTGGCGCGCACCCGCTCGCGGCCGCTGCCATCGGGTCGGGTGACACGCACGCAGGCCAAGGGGTTCATCGTCCTGCAGGCGCTGGTCGGGCTGCTGGTCGTGCTGCAGCTGAACTGGTTTGCCGTCATTCTCGGCGTCCTCTCGCTCGCTATCGTGGCGCTTTATCCTTTTGCCAAGCGCTTCACGGATTGGCCGCAGTTCTTCCTTGGCCTTGCCTTTTCCTGGGGTGCTTTGATGGGCTGGGCGGCGATCTTCGGCGGCCTTTCACTGGCGCCAATCCTCCTCTACGTCGCCTCGGTGGTCTGGACGATCGGTTACGACACGATCTATGCCCACCAGGACAAAGAGGACGACGAGCTGATCGGTGTCCGCTCGACCGCGCGGCTGTTTGGCGACAAGACGAAACAGTGGCTGGTCGGCCTCTATGGCCTGACGCTCGTGCTTGCCTTCTGCGCCTTCCTGTCTGCAGGCGTCGGCCTGTTCGGCTATCTCGGCCTGCTCATCGCGGCCGGCATGTTCGCCTGGCAGATCGTGACGCTCAATATCGACGATGCCGACCAGTGCCTTGCGCTGTTCAAGTCGAACAATCGCGTCGGCCTGATCATCTTTCTTGGCCTCTTCCTGTCGCTTCTCTTCGTCCTGCCCTGAGGCGGAAATGAAAATGCCCGGCACAATGGCCGGGCATTGATGGTCTGAAATGACGCACCGCTTAGTTGCGGGCGATGATTTCCTTGCCTTCGATCTTCATGGCGACGCCGAGCTTGCCCGTCGTGCGGCGCACGAGGAAGCGCGGACGCCGGTTTGCGAAGTAGGAATGCCGGCGGCGCGGCTTCAATGCGCTGGTGCGCAGGTCGCCAAGATGCTCTTCCAGCGGGCGGGCAACGCCGTCGGCCTCGACCATCAGCATCGGAATGCGGAAGGCCTCGGACCAGCTTCGCCAGTCGGCTGCGATATCTGCGAGGTCGTGGGCGACCAGCAGCGGTATGCAGAGCTCGGGGTCCTCGTGGTGAAGCTCCAGCGTGACAGTGACTTCGCCGTTGCCATGGTCGATGGCCCGGGCGGCTACGCCCTTGAAGGCGCGCTTGGGCAGGGCAATCGAAAGCGGCAGACCGCTGGAGGAGAGAACCTTGCGCAGGATGGCGCCACGTTCGTCGATCGTTATGTTCACGTCACTTGAGGAGTCATGGATGGCGTAGCTGACCTGCTGGGGAAAGCGAGACGGATCGAGACGCAGCGTCGTTCCAGCCCATACGGGCTTCATAACGGTGTTGTTCATGTTCATTCTACCCTTGTCTTACCTGAGAGCCGGTTTCCGGTCTTCTCCTCGGGGCTTTGCGCCCTCTATGGCCCGACAATAGGCGCCGCCTGTTCGAGACAGCTTAAAAATCGCGGTTAAGAAAACTTTGCCTCCCTGGATGGTTATCAAAACCGAAGCCGGCAAGGTTTCCGGAGGGTGAACGCCTGCTGTGCCATATTGCAACGCTGGATGGGTAAGTCTCGGGTAAGCTTTTTATCGCAAAATGGCGCAGAACCAATCGGTCATGCTTGAAGACTTTGCCGGAAAAGGACGCACTATGATCTCGGCTTCGATGGCCTACAATTTGTTGTCCGGGAACATGAAGCAGAGCCTGGATCGCGTCGCCTCCCAGGCGACGGTCAAACGCGACGCCGAGTATTACAAGGACAACATCAACAACGTCAAAGACGTCGACGATTTCCTCGGCGACTATCGGCTCTACAGCTATGCGATGAAGGCCTATGGCCTCGAAGACATGACTTACGCCAAGGCCTTCATGAAAAAGGTGCTGGAAAGCGATCTGACGGACGCCAATAGCTTCGCCAACAAGCTTTCCGATTCGCGCTACAAGGAATTCGCTGCTGCGTTCAATTTCAACACGCCCGCAGCGGATGCCCAGAGCGACGCGCAGGAAGACGACCTGATCGGTCTCTACACGCAATCCTTCGCCGACGAAGGCAGGAATGCCGCGGCCGAAACGAAATACTACAGCAACGCGATAGACGCGGTTCAGAACGTTTCCGATCTCGTCGGCGACAGCCGCGTGCGCACCTATGTTCTCAAGGCCTACGGCATCGATCCCACTTATGTTTCCAAGGATTTCCTGGCGCAGGTTTTGACGAGTGACGTCAACGATCCCAATAGCTTTGTCAATCTCAACGGCAACGACAAGTATAAGGCGCTTGCCGCACAATTCAGCTTCAATGCAGATGGCACCGTCAACGGCACAGCGCAGACGGCCACCCAGAAAGACGCCGTCATGGAGCAGTACAATCTGACTGTCCCATCGATCACGACCTCGGCGGCTGCCGACTACAACAAAGCCTACTATCTGTCCAAGATCGGAACCATCACCAATGTCGACGACATCATCGCCGACAAGCGGCTGACGTCCTATATCAAAACGGCCTTCAGCATGGGCGACGATTTCAGCAACGCGGCACTCCGGTTGGTTCTTACCGATGCGAGCTACGCAAGCTTGCTGGATTTCAGCAACGTCAATCAGAGCTTCAATTTCAACGCGGACGGTACCATCAATTCCGCTGCGGCGTCCTATGCGGCACAGACGTCGGATCAGATGAAAGCGATGTCCGACCAGGCCGCAAACACCACGGGCTATTATCAATCAAAGATCGTCAGCATCACCAATGTCGATGACCTGATCGCTGATACCAAGCTGACCCAGTACATCAGGGATGCCTATTCGCTTCCCCAGAGCGTCAGCGATGCCGACCTTCGCAGCGTCTTGACGGATGCGAGCTACGCCAGCTTGCTGGGTTACGACGACGTCCACTCGGCCTTCAACTTCCAGGCCGACGGCAGCGTTGCCACTGGCGCCGGGGCGCAAACAATCGCGCAGGCACGGGCCACGAGTTCGCAGGTCCGCGCCAATCTCGATTACTTCCAGGCTGTGATCCCGACGATCTCCAATGTCGATGACCTGATCGCTGACGGGCAAATGATGAACACTCTGCGGTCGGCCTATGGCGTCCCCACGAGCGTCAGCGACGCAGACATCAAAAGCATCCTGACTGATGCCAGCTTCGCCGCTAGCCAGGGGCTCAGCGCGCTCAATGCCGCGTTCAGCTTCGCGGCCGATGGTTCGGCCGCCGCTGCATCCGGCCCGCAATCGAGCGCTCAGTTGATGGATACGACGACGTTCTACGGCGTGCGATATGCGGACGCGCAGAACGAGGCGATCGACGAGGCCGTGGCAAACTACAAGACGCGAATGGCCGACGATAAGATCAAGAAGGTTGACGACCTGCTGCGCTCGAACGCCGCCGCAGACTTTGACAAGAAGAACGACGACCTACCTGAACTTTACGATATGGCGCTTCGCGCCTACGGACTGACGGAACAGGACGTGTCTCGTTCCATGTTCCGCAAGCTGCTGAAGAGTGACCCCTACGATCCCGACGGCTACGTCGCCTCGTTAAAAGACGAGCGGATCACCAATCTGGTCCGCGCCTTCAATTTTGGAGCTGACGGCAAGATATCCGCGGAGATACAGCCGCTGCCGTCCGCCGTGATGGCGAAATATGCGACGAACTATAAGTCGCGCATGCTGATGGGCATGAGCGACGGCCCGCTCAGGGACAAGGCTTCCGAGGATGCGACGAAAGCCGTCGATGCATTCGCCAAAGGCATGGCGGAGGTGAAGTCTCTCGACGACTTCCTGTCGAACGACAAGCTGACCAGCCTGGTCTTGACGGCAAACGGCCTCGACCCGAAGAAATACGACGAGGAGACGCTGCGCAAGATCTTTGCCTCCGATCCGTCCGATCCCAAGAGCTACCTCAACACGAAGGCGGAGTCGAAGTTCAAGGAGATTGTCTCGGACTTCAACTTCGATACCGACGGTAACCTGACGCGGGCCAAGATCGGGACAGTCCAGAATGTTGGCGCCGAAGACCGGACGGAGCAAAAGTACGTTCAGCAGACGCTGGAATCGCAGGAAGGTGAAACGAACGACGGCGTACGCCTCGCGCTGTATTTCGCGCGCAGCGCACCCGACATCACATCGCTCTACACGATTCTAGGCGACAAGGCGTTGTTCCAGGTGATTACAACCACCTTCAGCCTGCCGACCAGTGTCTCGAACATGGATGTCGAAAAACAGGTTTCCATGCTTGGGAAGTTCGTCAATCTCGAGGATCTCCAGGATTCCAAGAAGGTCGACAAGCTCATGAAGCGCTTTACGGCAATGTATGATCTGCAGAACAACTCTGGCACATCCCCGGCGCTCACCATCCTGACCAATGGCGGCACGACCAGCACAAGCCTTCTTTAAATCGTCGCCCCTTAGTCGACGTTGACGACCTTGCCGGGGTTCATGATGCCGGCCGGGTCGAAGGCGTGCTTGATCCTGCGCATCAGCTCCATTTCAATCGGCGGGCGGATCGAGGCCAGTTCGTCGCGCTTCAGCTGACCGATCCCGTGCTCGGCGGAAATCGATCCTCCGTGCGCCAGCACGAAGCCATGGACGATGTGGTTCATTTCACGCCAACGCGCCAGGAAGGCCTGTTTGTCGGCGCCAACTGGCTGGGAAATATTGTAGTGAATATTGCCGTCGCCCATGTGGCCGAAGGCGCAGATGCGAGCGCCGGGCATGGCCGCCACGACCGCACCGCCGGCCTCGTGCATGAAAGCCGGGATTGCGGAAACCGGCACGGAAACGTCGTGCTTGATCGATCCGCCTTCGGGTTTTTGCGCGTCCGACATGCTCTCGCGCATATGCCAGAGCGCCTGCTGCTGCGCGACCGACGAGGCGATTGTTGCGTCTTGAACCAAACCTGCCTCGAAGCCCTGCTCAAGCAGCGCCGTCATCATGCGCTCGGCGGTTTCGGCAGAATCGGACGTGGAAATATCGACAAGGACATACCAGGGGTGCGCCGATTCCAGTGGATCGCGTACCCCCTCGATGTTGCGTGCGGTAATCTCGACGCCGAAGCGCGGCATCAGCTCGAAGCCGGTCAGCGAGGTGCCGCAAAGGCTGGATGCGAGGTTGAAAAAGGCAAGGGCATCCTCGACCGAGTTAAGGCCGGCAAAAGCGACCTGCTTTCCGAGAGGCTGCGGAAAGAGCTTGAGCACGGCGCCGGTGATGATGCCGAGCGTGCCTTCCGCGCCGATGAAGAGGTCGCGCAGGTCATAGCCGGTGTTGTCCTTCTTCAGGCGGCGCAGGCCGTTCCAGATTTCGCCGGTCGGCAGCACGACCTCGAGGCCGAGGCAGAGCTGGCGCATGTTCCCATAGGCAAGCACCGCCGTGCCACCGGCATTCGTCGACAGATTGCCGCCGATGCGGCACGAACCTTCGGAGCCAAGCGAGAGAGGAAACAGCCTACCGTATGCCTCTGCCGCCTTCTGCACGTCCGCGAGGATCGCCCCGCCATCGGCGACGAGGACATTGGCGACGGGATCGACATCACGAACCTTGTTCATGCGTTCGAGCGAGATGATGATGTCGGACTTGCCTTCGCGCGGCGTCTGGCCACCGACGAGACCCGTGTTGCCCGTTTGCGGCACGACCGCGGTTCCGGTCTCGGTTGCGAGCTTCAGGATCGACGACACTTCTTCGACCGAACCGGGCTTCAGGAGAAGAGGGGACGAGCCGTGGTAAAGGCCGCGGTTTTCAATCAGATGCGGCGCGAGATCGGCTTCGCTCCTAAGCGCATGCTTCTCACCGATGACGGCGGCGAAACGGTCGAGAAGTTCGGGGGAAACGCTGCTCATCGAAACATGATCCTTCTTGCTTACTCACGTGGCGCGGCTGCGCGGCGGAGCCGATCGTTGATTGCCTCGCCGAGTCCCTCGTCGGGAATGGCTGCAAAGGCGATCGTCTGCGCGCCGCTGGCGTCGGCTTTCTTCATATAGTCGAAGAGGTTCGCCGCGGCTTCCGCGAGATCGCCGTCCCGGCTGAGATTGAGGACGATCCTGGCGTCGTCGGCACCGGCAACGGCCGTCTTGCCGAAGGCAATCAGCGCCTCGTCGGAATCGACATGCGTTGCGTCCAGCCGGACGGTTGCGCCGGGCGCGTAGTGGGATGCCAGCATCCCCGGCGCCTCGATGGCCGCGGACGCCTTCCTGGCTCGCACCAGCTTTTGACCGGCCACGCGCTCGATCTCCGAGGCAGGCAGCCCGCCCGGCCGCAAGAGCCTGAGCTTGCCATCCTCGACCTTGACGATCGTGGACTCGACGCCAACGGTGCTTGCACCGGCATCGAGGATCAGTCTGATGCGCTCGCCGAGGTCGGCGTCGACATGGGCAGCGCTCGTCGCGCTGATCTTGCCTGACGTGTTGGCGCTGGGCGCGGCGAGCGGCCGCCCAAAGGCGCGGATCAGCTCTCCCGCGAAACCCTTCGGCACGCGGATGCCAACGGTATCAAGCCCTGCGGTCGCCAGCGAATGAATGGCACTCTCTGGCTTCAACGGCAGGACGAGCGTGAGGGGCCCCGGCCAGAATGCTTCGGCCAGTGCGCGTGAAACGGGGTCGAACTCCGCGTGCTTCTCAGCCATGGCAAGGTCGGCCATGTGGCAGATAAGCGGGTTGAAGCGGGGGCGGCCCTTGGTCTCGTAGATGTGGGCAATTGCGACCGGATTGGTCGCATCGGCAGCGAGCCCATAGACGGTCTCCGTCGGGATCGCGATCGGGAAGCCCTCGCCAAGCACTGCGCAACCGGCTTCGATAGCCTGCTGCCTGTCCTTCGTGATGTCGATCGATCGTGCCATGCGCTGTCCGGATTGCTGTCCGGCAGTCCTTATGCCTTCCCGGCGATCGGATCAATATCGAAGCGGGCCGATGATGCCGATCAGAGCTGGCGGATGATCGCGATCAGAGCTGGCGAATGATCTCGCGCAGCTGCTCGTTGCGCGCGCCGAGCAGCAATACGTTCTTGATGGCGATTTGCGGATCGTCGGTGCGGAAAAGCACCCCGTTGCCCCTCACCGAGCGGTCGATCGTCATCTTCTCCGGCGTATGTTCGCCGGGCTTGATCGCCACCGCGAAATACATGCGCGAATACTTCAGATCGATCTTGTGGAAGAAATTGTCGTTGTCGCCGATGTCGGCGTAGAAATTCGCGATGTAGAACGCCCAGCTGACTTCTTCGTAGCGGGCGAATTTCGTCCGCGACGCAGTCACGTGGCAATAGCCTAAATGCGGGCTGTCCTGCAGCGTGCGGTGGAAGAGCAGCTTCGGAAACTGGATCGAACGGTGAAATCCGTTGATATGTCGATGCGTCTTGGCGCCGGCTGTCTCCAGCTTGCGGCCCGTCTTCTCTGCGACTTCGTCATGTGTGAGGTAGCGCCGCTCCTCGGCGAGCCAGTGGGCCCGGGTGCGCGTGATCTTTCCGGTGCGCAGAAATTCAGAATGCGAGGTGACCGGTGCCGCGTTGCTGGAATTGCTGTTAGTGGCGTCGAAATAGCGAAGCTTCGCCATGAGAGATATCCACATGGATGATTGATGTGGAAAGGATAGGCAATCATGCTTAATGGCAGATTAAATTCGGCCGTCATGCGCGGGTTGGTGGACATTGGCCACCGCCGCCATGTCGCAAATACGATAGCTGTGGCAAGGTCGTGCCGAGAGCCCAAGTGTGAATTGGGTTGCGGCAATGTCGTAATTGGCCTTGCTGGCCGAGAATGAAGCATTTTTAGGCTGGAACCGCGTTCGATTCCGCACTCCTTTGCCGCCTGTCGTCATTTTCGAAGCCGATGTCGCTTTACAACCAAACGCCGCGCGCCAGCGGTGTTTAAATGTCTATCAAGAAAGTCTCCTGACGGAGAGGGAGCGAAGCTTCCGGCGGCTCTCGCCTTCGATCAAGCGGCGGCCCATTATACGAGGATATGCAGATGGATATTCGCAGCAACGTATTGCGGCAACTCAAGACCCGCCGGGAAGGCTTCAGTCTCGAGCGGCCCTTCTATATCGACGAGGATTATTTCAAGCTCGATATGGAGATGATCTATTATCGCGACTGGTTGTTCATGGGCCATGATTGCGAGCTGCCGAAGCCGGGCGCTTATTTCACAGTCCAGATCGGCGACTATCCCGTTGTCATCGTCCGTGGCCGTGACAACGTCATTCGCGCCTTCCACAACAGCTGTCGCCATCGCGGCTCGCGCGTCTGCACCAAGGAGCACGGCTCCTCGGTTCGCCTCGTCTGCCCCTATCATCAGTGGACCTACGACCTCGATGGCAAGCTCGCCTTTGCCCGTCACATGGGCGATGATTTCGACAAGAGCGGTTACGGCCTGAAGCCGGTCCATTGCGAGAGCTTCGGCGGCTACATCTTCATCTGTCTCGCGCAGAATACACCGGATTTCCAGCCGATCCGCGACATGGTCGCGCCCTATATGCTGCCGCATCGTCTGAGCGAGGCGAAGGTCGCCTTCCAGAGCACGATCATCGAGAAGGGCAACTGGAAGCTCGTCTGGGAAAACAACCGCGAATGCTATCACTGCGCGGCCAACCACCCCGAACTCTGCCGCACCTACCCGGAAGCGCCGAGCGTCACCGGCACGGACGGCGGTGCCGACGATCCCGAGATTGCGGGTCACTGGGCACGCTGCGAGGCGGCTGGCTTGCCGAGCAAGTTCCAGATTTCCCCCGACGGTCAGTTCCGCACGGCCCGCATGCCGTTGATCGAGGACGCAGAGAGTTACACCATGTCCGGCAGGCGCGCCGTCGAGAGGCCTCTTTCGGACGACGTGACGCTTGATCGCATCGGCACGATGCTGCTGTTCCACTACCCGACGACCTGGAACCACATTCTCGGCGACCATGCGATTTCCTTCCGCGTACTGCCGCTCAGTGCCAATGAAACGGCCGTCACGACGAAGTGGCTCGTGCACAAGGATGCCGTCGAAGGTGTCGACTACGATCTGGCCGAGCTCACGCATGTGTGGACCGAAACCAACGATCAGGACCGTCGCATCGTCGAAGAGAATGCCTTCGGTATTCACTCGCCGGCCTACGAGCCTGGGCCTTATTCGATGGCGCATGAAGGCGGCGTCATGCAGTTCCTCGAATGGTACTCGAACTTCATGGTCAACCGCCTGCAGGGCGATCAGGCGAAGCTCTCCGTCGTCGCCTAATCCAAAAGACTCCCTCCCAAGTGACCTCGTCTCTTGGAGACGGGGTCTTTTTTGTGCGCACGTTTCTCAGAAGTCTCGACGCGTGCGCACGACGTCGCTCTGCGGTATCGAGGATGTGACGATAGGATCCGGCGGAAGCTGTGCGAAGGTTGCCGGGCCTTGGGCAGGCATTCCGCGCGGCTCCATCTCGATCTTGGCAAGAATGAGGGGCGGGTCCGGTTCGCGCGCCGGCAAGAGGTTGCCCCGCGCCCACACCTTTGCGAGTTCGGCGCGGCTCATGGGCGCGACGTTGACATCGATATCCGTCAATGTGCCTGGAACGCGGTAAGGGCAGCGGCGCTTGCTGCAGTTCTGTCCCGACGAGAACTGCCACATCAGGTAGTTGTCCCAGTTTCCCATCGGGAACACGCCCTTCACGTCGGGCCTGTATCGCGCATACCAGATCGGTAGCCGCGCCAGCACGGGATAGTCGTTGCGATATGCGGCAATATATCGGGCGGTGTTGTGATTGGTATAGAGAACCGGGTATCGTCCGGTCCTTGCCCTGATATGGCCTGCGAATATCTGTGCGTCCTCCAGCGACATGAATTTCTGCGAATCGATGCCCTCGAGATCGAGGATCATCATCTCGTCGTCCTTGGGATCGGCGTATTCGAGGAAATGGTTGGCCTGGTCGACCGGGTTGCCGGGACGGGCGAGGTGATAGGAGCCCCAGAGGAGGCCGGCCGCCCGGGCAACCAATCGCCGCGTCTGAAAGAGCTCACGGCTCACCGCATATTTGCGCCACATGGTCTTGCAATGCGCGACGGTGTCCCCGGCATGATCGCCGGTACAGGAGAAGCTCTCCGGAAGTCCGTCGGAAGCTTTCGAAATGAAGGCGGCGATGCGCTTGTCCGAAAGCAGGGAATCCCAGTCGATCGTATTGAGTTCGTACGCGTCGATGACGAGCGCGTTGTTGGGGTTGTTCCAGGGCAGGGTGTCAGCCGCCACAGCCATAGTCGGAGGTCCCGCGACAAGCGCCGGAACCATCAAGCGAAGCAGAAGATTTCTCCAGGATTGCTTCATGGAATGAGCGTGGTGAAAGGCGGTTAATGTCCAGTTAATCCGCGATCGCTTAAAAACGGAAAGTCGCACCGACAGCATGAAAACTGGTCATTGGAACGTTTTCAGTGCCTTGGCGGTATCGTGCGCGCGTATTCCAACTGGAAATGGAGCTTCCATGACTGGGTTTTTTAAGAAGATAGCGATTGCCGCCGTTTCTTTTGTCACGCTGGCAAGTGCCTATGCGCCCTCGCAGGCGATGCAGATGCCGGCTCTGCCGCAGGTCGAAAAATCTGGTGACGTCCAGAACGTCCAGTATTGCCGTGGCCCCTATTGTCACCCCGGTTTTCGCCCCGGATACCGGCCGGGCTACTATCCAGGCTATCGCCCTGGCTATTATCCGGGGTACCGCCCGGCTTATCGCCCAGCCTATCGCCCCGGCTGGTACGGTGGCTATCGCGGCTATCCCTACTATCGCAGTGGCTACCGCTACTATGACGGCTACTGGTTCCCGCTGGCCGCCTTCGGCGCTGGTGCGATAATTGGTGGTGCTATTGCATCGCAGCCGACCTATGTGGCTCCTCCGCCGGCTGCTTCGCTCGGCTCGGGTCACGTGGCCTGGTGCCAGGCGCGTTACCGTTCCTATCGGGTCTACGACAACACCTTCCAGCCGTACAATGGCCCGCGCCAGCAGTGCGTTTCGCCGTACTACTGAGTGAAGCAAGCTTTCGCTCTCGGGGCCGGCAGCAATGCCGGGTCTTTTTGCGTTAGAGGATGCGGACGCGCTTCAGCAGCCACCATGCGAGCACGATGGAGGCGATTATGATGGCCACGGCATATTCGGTGCCGCCGCTACCTTCGGCAAAAGGTAGATTGGCCGTGTTCATGCCGAAGAAGCCCGTCACCAGGGTTGGCGGCAGCAGGAAGGCCGTCATGATCGACAGAATGTAGAGGTGCCGGTTCGTCTCCGAGGACGCCTTCGAGTCGATTTCTTCATGCAGCAGCCGAGCGCGGTCCTGCAGCGCGTAAATGTCGTGATCGACGGTTTCGAGGCGGCTCGTCAGCCGTCCCGCGACATCATCGAAGCCGAAGGGCATTTCATCGTCATGCGAGGCGGCAGCGCGACGCATCAGGGCCAGCACGGTTCTCAGGTGCCGGTGCAGCCGGACGACCGTACGTCGGACCGGCGCCAGCCGCCGGCGCTCGTCGCGTGGCGAGTTGTCGTAGACGAAATCCTCGATAACGTTGAGCTCCTCGGTCATTTCCATGACGATGGAGATCAGTGTCCGCTGGAACTCGATCACCAGGATCTCGAACAGGTCGACAGGCCGTTCGAATTTTGCCGGGTTCTTCTCCACTAGCGCGCGGGCGCGCTCGATGCTGCGTAGCGGCTGCAGCCGCGTGGTAATGATAAAGCGGTCAGAGATCGCAAAATGCAGCCAACCAAGATCGGCGGTTTCACGATCGAATTCGCGCTGGCAATCAACAAGCGTGCCGTAGAGCAGCTGTTCGTCGACCGTTATCGCGGCATGCGTGTCACGGGTGGTCAAGGCTGCCTTGGCATCGTCGTTCAAGCCAACGATACTGTCGAGCAGGCCGGGCACCCTGGCATCTGCGAGATTGAGATGCAGCCAATAGAAGCCGCCGCCGTCGGTCAACTCGGCCTGCGGCGCGCTGTTTGGGAGACGGATTGCCTTGCCGCCGTCCGGCGGAAAGCGGTAGGCCCACACGAGTCCGGGGATGTTGGCGGGCAAAGTATCCATTGATGCGCCGGTCCTCTTGCGATGGCGGTGAGTGTCCTTAGAGATTCTCTATGACGGTTGTTTGTGCAAGTGCGTAATAATTCAAGACATGTGTAACTCCGTGGCAGCTTGTCGCTGGAAGTTTGAAATTGACGTTTACGTAAAAATCAATTAGCTCTGCCCTTGGAGAGGCTGGAGGGCTGTTCAATCGGCGGCCAGCGATGCGAGGAGATCACTGATGTACAAGGCGCCGGTCGAAGAGATTGCGTTTACGCTGAAGCATGTTGCCGGCCTGGGCGATGCAATCGAAGCTGGTTTGCTCGGTGACCTTGGTGATGATCTCGTCGACGCCATCCTTCATGAAGCGGGACGATTCGCCACGGATGAAGTTGCGCCGCTCGCCGAGGTTGGCGACCGTCAGGGTTCGCGCCTCGTCGACGGCAGGGTAGTAACGCCCGATGGTTGGCGCGATCTCTACAAGAACTGGATCGCCGGCGGCTGGAACGGCCTGACCGCACCAGAAGACTTCGGTGGGCAGGCGCTGCCGCATATGCTGAACGTCGCCGCCCTGGAAATGTGGAATTCCGGATCGATGGCGTTCGCGCTCTGCCCGACGCTGACCATGGGTGCGATCGAAGCGATCAACAGCCATGCGTCCGGCGAACTCAAGAATACCTACCTCGCAAAGCTCGTCTCGGGTGAGTGGACCGGCACGATGAACCTGACGGAGCCGCATGCCGGCTCCGACCTCGGCGTGCTCAAGACCCGTGCCGAACGCCGGGACGACGGCACCTACCGCATCTTCGGCCAGAAGATCTTCATCACCTGGGGCGAACACGACGCCGCCGACAACATCATTCACCTGGTCCTCGCTCGCCTCCCGGACGCACCGGCCGGAACGCGTGGCATCTCGCTGTTCCTCGTGCCGAAATTCCTCGTCAATGCGGACGGATCGCTTGGCGCCCGCAACGATCTCTTCGCGCACTCGCTGGAGCACAAGCTCGGTATCCACGGCTCGCCGACCTGCACCATGATCTATGGCGACGGCAAGTTCGGCGAGGAGAAGGGGGCAATCGGCTGGCTGGTCGGCGAGGAGAACAAGGGCCTCGCCTGCATGTTCACGATGATGAACAATGCCCGCCTTGCCGTCGGCATGCAGGGCGTCGCGATCGCCGAGGCGGCGACGCAAAAGGCAGTCGCCTATGCGAGAGAGCGGGTTCAGGGCAAGGCGCCGAACTGGGCGGGTGGCGGCATGAGCCCGATCATCGACCATCCGGATGTTACCCGCACGCTCCTGACGATGAAGGCGTTGACGCAAGGCGCCCGCGCAATTTCCTATACCTGTGCCCATGCCATCGACATGTCGCATCGCGCGGCGGATCGAAAGCAGCATTGGCAGGAGCGCGCAGCACTGCTGACGCCGATCGCCAAGTCCTTTTCCACCGATGTCGGCGTCGACGTCGCCTCATCAGGCATTCAGGTGCATGGTGGCATGGGCTTCATCGAGGAGACGGGAGCCGCGCGCTATCTGCGTGATGCGCGCATTGCGCCGATCTATGAGGGCACGAACGGTATCCAGGCGATCGATCTCGTCACCCGCAAATTGACGCTTTCGGACGGCGACCAGGTGCACGGTTTCATCGCCGAGCTGAAACAGATCGCCGACCAGGTCCGCCATTCCAACCTCGGCGGCTTCGGCGCGACGGCAAATCGCCTCGATTCCGCAATAACCGACCTCGGCGAGGCGACAGACTGGCTGCTGGCGCAGGTTCGCGATGCTAAGGTGGCAGAGGCGCTGGCCGGCGCGACACCGTATCAGCGGCTCTTCGGCCTTGTCCTGACCGGCTGCTATCTCGCCAAGGGCGGGCTCGCGCAGGCACCGGCGGGAGGTGCCGAAGGGCGCATCGCACTCTGCCGTTTTGCCGCGGAAAATCTTCTTTCGGAAGTGACGGCGCTGAAGGACAGCGTCATCAACGGCGCCGCAAGCCTTGCGGCTGCCAAAATAGTTCTCGCCTGAGGAACCATCATGACAGAGCAGGTCATCGTCGAGCAGGATGCGGCACACCCCGGCATCCAGATCATCCGTTTCAACAGGCCGGAAAAGAAGAATGCCATCACCCGCGCCATGTATCGGAAAATGGCGGAGGCGTTGATTGCCGCCAATGGCGATGCGGCGATCAAGGCGACGGCTTTTCTCGGCACCGAAGGTTGCTTTTCCGCGGGCAATGACCTCGGAGATTTCCTCGCAGCGGCGATGGGCGGTGCCATGCCTCGCGAGATCGTCGAATTCCTCTACGCCATGGTTCGCTCCGAAAAGCCGATCGTGTCAGGTGTCGACGGGCTGGCGATCGGGATCGGAACCACAATGCACATGCATTGCGACCTGACAATCGCCTCAGCGCGCAGCCAGTTCCGCACGCCGTTCGTCGACCTCGCCCTCGTTCCGGAAGCGGCGTCCAGCCTGCTTGCGCCGCGGATCATCGGACACCAGCGCGCCTTTGCGATGTTGGCTCTCGGTGAGGGCTTCTCCGGCGAGGAAGCACGGGAGGCGGGACTTGTCTGGAAAGTCTGTGCGCCCGATGAGGTCGAAAGGACAACGCTCGCAACCGCTGCCAAGCTTGCCGCCAAGCCGCCAGAAGCGCTGAAGATCGCGCGCAACCTGATCCGGGGCGATCGGGAAGAAGTCATTGCGCGCATCGATGACGAGGCGCGTCACTTCTTCGACCGCCTACACAGCGCCGAAGCGAAAGCCGCCTTCGAAGCCTTCATGCGCCGCTGACGTGGGAATAGTCGAGTTTCGTCAAATTTTAAGCCAGTTTTAAATACCCCTCTAATATTAGGGGTATGACGGCGCGCTGATGGCGCAGTCGTCCGGGCGCATGAGGCGCTTTGTCCCGTTTTGCCCATAGCCTGCGCATCGAGTAGCCCGCGCTTCGTCAAGTACGGCGCGGACCACTCACGAAAGGAAAATCCTTGAAAAAGAAGACGAATTTGATGACGCGCATCCTCGTTGCCGCGTCTGCCGTTGTTCTTGTGGCCTTTGCCGCCTTTTCCTACTACATCAATTCCGTCGAACGGAGCACCGCGACTGCCGCGATCGAAGCCAACATCAGCTCGTCCGGTGAGCAGGCTGCAAGCAGCCTGGCCAACTGGATGAATGGTCGTGTGACGCTGACCGCCATGGTCGCGAACGCCATCGGCCGCGCCGCCGATCAGAAGGGCGTCGAAGCCGTGCTCCAGAACGATGTTCTGACCAGCCAGTTCGTCAGCACCTATTTTGGCGACGAGCAGGGTGTCTTCACCATGTGGCCGAAGCTGCCGATGCCGGACGGCTATGATCCGCGCAAGCGCCCCTGGTATCAGGATGCCGTCAAGGCCAACGCCAGCGTCATGACCGAGCCCTATGTCGATGCGTCGAGCGGCGATCTCATCATCAGCTCGGCCGTTCCCGTCAGCCACGGCGGCAAGCTGGCCGGCGTGACCGGCAGCGACTTCTCGCTGAAGACCATGGTCGACATGATCAAGGAGATCGATCTCGGCGGCAAAGGCACGGCCTTCCTCGTCAACAAGAGCGGGCAGATCCTGATCCACCCGGATGCAAAGCTGGTGACAAAGACGCTTGCCGACGCTTTCCCGGCTGAGACACCGGCGATCAAGGCCGGGCTCGTTCCGACTGAGTTTGCCGGCAAGGATGTCCTCGTCAGCTTCATGCCGGTTGCAGGTTTGCCGTCGGTCGAATGGTACCTCGGCTTCGTCGTGGACAGCGACGCCGCCTTCGCTTCGCTGAACGAATTCCGCATTGCCGCAACCATTGCCACGATTCTCGCCGTCGGCCTGATGATCTGCGCCATGGCCTGGCTGCTGCATGGCCTGGTGATCCGTCCCGTCACCGATATGACCGCCGCGATGCAAAAGCTTGCCGCCGGCGATCTGTCGGTCTCCATTCCTGGCGAACAGCGCCGCGACCAGATCGGCTCGATGGCCGAGGCTGTGGCTGTCTTCAAGAAGAACGCGGTTGATCGAGAGCGCCTTGAGGGTGAAGCCGAAACCGGCCGTGCCCTTACCGAGCGTGAGCGTCATGAGCGTGAGCAGCAGAAAAACCGCGAGGCAACCGAAATCCGTCATGCCGTCGATGCGCTTGCCAGTGCCCTCGGCGCGCTGTCGGATGGCAACCTTGCGCATCGCATCGACGCGCCGTTTGCCCCGCATCTCGACCGCCTACGTAATGACTTCAACAACGCCGTCACCAAGCTCCACGGTGCTTTGCATGCCGTGGGCAACAACGCGCACGCCATTGATGCCGGTGCGAGCGAAATCCGCACGGCCGCAGACGGCCTTGCCCGCCGCACCGAGCAGCAGGCAGCCTCGGTCGAGGAAACGGCTGCAGCGCTCGAGGAGATCACCACGACGGTCAAGGACACGGCACGTCGCGCTGAGGAGGCCGGCAATCTCGTCTCGCGCACCCGCAACGGCGCCGAAGAGTCCGGCAACATCGTCCGCAAGGCGGTCTCGGCAATGACCGAGATCGAGCAGTCGTCGCAGAAGATCGCCAATATCATCAGTGTCATCGACGACATTGCCTTCCAGACCAACCTGCTGGCGCTGAATGCCGGTGTCGAGGCGGCACGCGCAGGCGAAGCCGGCAAGGGCTTTGCTGTCGTCGCCCAGGAAGTGCGCGAGCTGGCACAGCGTTCTGCCCATGCCGCGAAGGAAATCGAAAGCCTGATCACCGCCTCGAACTCACAGGTTCGCTCGGGCGTCACGCTCGTCGGCGACACCGGCAAGGCGTTGGAAGCAATCGTCGGTCAGGTTCAGGAAATCAGCCGTCACGTCGACGCAATCGTCACGGCAACCCGTGAGCAGTCGACGGGGCTTGCCGAGATCAATACGGCCGTCAACACGATGGACCAGGGCACGCAGCAGAACGCCGCCATGGTCGAGGAGCAGACGGCAGCGAGCCATGGGCTGGCGCAGGAAGCAGCAAAGCTGATGCAACTCCTTGCCCAGTTCAACCTGCAGGCAGCATCCCACGGCGCATCATCCTACAGCCGTCGCGC